>NZ_DAMBJX010000006.1:0-42107 GCF_032067225.1 Brevundimonas vesicularis
TTAGTGCATTTTCGTGCAGATTTGTGCGAGCCGTTCTTAGAAAATCTCCTGATGACGGTCGTCACCATGGGGCATGACGGCGTCAGGAACGGACGTGGGTTTCGCTATCGCGTCCGCATCGCTTCCAGAACGGCGCGCGCGGCGCGGTCGGTCTCGGCCAGCGGGTCGTAAGTCCAGCCGTCCAGCGCGCCGTCGAACGGGCGGGTGGCGCCCCGCGACTGCAGGTCGTCGTACAGGCGCGCGAACTTGTCGCCGGCCTTCAGCGGGATCATCGGCAGGACGTGGACCGGCTTGCCGGTGGAGGCGGCCTCGGCCGCCATGTTGGCGCTGTCCTCGGTGACCAGGATGTGGTCCGCGAAATGCAGGAAGCCGAACAGGGGGTTGTCGCCTGTCCCATCCCAGATCCAGCCCGGCAGGTCCGACAGGCGCGCGGTCATGACGGCCTTCGCCGCGTCGGGCGTGCGGCGTGAGAAGGTCAGCATCAGCGCGCCGCCCGACGCCCGCACGGCGTCCGCGATCTGGTCGGCCAGGTCCGCCGCATGGGCCTCGGTCAGGTCGAAAGCCTTGGACTTGCCGCCGATCAGCACGGCGATGCGCGGATGGGGCAGGGGGGCGATCCGGTCGGCGAAGGCGGGCGCGGCCTCGGCGATCCGCTGGGGCGTGATGCGGTGGGGCGAGCCGGTTATTTCAAAGACATTGTCGCCCGACAGACCGTCATGGGCAGGGACGACGATCAGGTCGTAGCGATCATTGGCCCAGCGGGGATCCTGGGTTTGGACGACGAAGGTCTTGTCGCCGCTCCAGGCCTTGACGCGGGTCGACAGCGGCAGGGTCGCACGACCCGTGGCCATCCACAGATCGGGCCAAGGGGCGATCGGCGGCGCGGACGCCAGCATGGCCGGGGTCTTCAACGCCGACGGCAGGCGGTCGAAGATCGGCCGCCAGCGGATATGTTTGATCGTGATCTCGGCCGGGGTCAGGCGCTGAACGGCCTCGGCGAGACCCAGCGCCTGATTCTCGATGCCGGCGCGGCCGTCCGAGACGACCCAGATGGAAAGGGGCTGCGCGGACGCTGCCCCCGCCATCGCTGTTACTTCCACTCGACCTTGAGGATCTCGTAGGCCTTCACGCCGCCAGGGGTGTTGACCTCCACGACGTCGCCGACTTCCTTGGAAATCATGGCGCGCGCGATCGGCGAGGCGATCGAGATCTTGCCCTTCTTCACATCGGCTTCGTGTTCGCCGACGATCTGATAGGTGGCCTCTTCCTCGGTGTCCTCGTCCACCACGGTGACCGTGGCGCCGAACTTGACCTGGCTGCCCGATAGTTTGGACACGTCGATAACCTGGGCGCGGCTGATCTTATCCTCGATCTCGGCGATCTGGCCTTCAATCCAGCCCTGACGCTCCTTGGCGGCATGGTATTCGGCGTTTTCGGACAGGTCGCCGTGCTCACGCGCCTCGGAAATGGCGGCGATCACGCTCGGCCTTTCGACCGACTTCAATTGCTTCAGTTGATCGTCGAGGGCACGGTAGCCCTCGCCCGTCATCGGCACTTTTTCCATTTGTGTCGTGATTTTTCTGGTTCGCCCGGAGACTGGAAAGACGCAAGATAAGCACACAAAAGGCCGCGGGGCGGGCGCGGCCGGGCATCAAGATTAGGGTTTCTCGCTCACGAATTCAAGAGCGCAACGCCCGCGCCGGTTGACCGCTCAAGCGCGGGCCGGCGGTTCGGGCTTGTGGTCGCGGCGCAGGACGCCCTTTATGAGGCTGTAGGCCAGCCAACCGACGGCGGCGAGGCCGGCGAGCATGAAGACGCCGGAAATCAGGGCGGCTCCTGCCGCCATGAAGGCGAGGACGAAGGCGACGGCCGCAGCCAGTCCGGCGACGATCTGAATCGTTTGAAGGCGCATGAGACCTTAACGCCCTCGATCACGGCGGGTTGCGCTACCGCGATCACGATCCGATCACGCGTAGCTGTAGGGTCCGCCGCGCTCGAGCGCGCGTTGATAGGCAGGCCGCGCATGGATGCGGTTCAAGAAGGCCTTTAGACGGGGCTTGGTCTCGGCATTGAACGCGCGGTCGGCGCCGGCCTCGACTGGAAAGCTCATCATGATGTCCGCGGCTGTGAAGTGATCGCCCGCGAACCATTCCGAGCGGCCCAGTTCGTCCTCCCAGAAGCCGACGTGGGTGCGCAGTTGCGGGTCGACGAAACTGGTGATCGCCTTGTTGGCGACGCCATTGACGATGGGCTTCAGCAGGGCCGGCGCACGGCGTGGGAGCATGCTGAAGACCAGCTTCAGCAGCAGGGGCGGCATGGCCGACCCTTCAGCATAGTGCAGCCAATAGGTGAAACGACGGCCGTCCTCGGTTCCCGCCGCCGGACGCAGGCGACCTTGGCCGTAGGTATCGAGCAGATATTCGACGATGGCCCCGGTCTCTGCGACCTTGACCGCGCCGTCCTCGATGACCGGCGACTTGCCCAGCGGATGGATCGCCAGCAGTTCGGGGGGCGCCAGCCGGTTTCCAGGGTTTCGTTCGTAGCGCACGACCTCATAGCCCAGGCCCAGCTCTTCGAGCAGCCACAGGACGCGTTGCGAGCGGCTGTCGTTCAGATGGTGGACTTTGATCATGGGTCGGCTCCGGGCGGCGAGGCGTGACTATTCGCAACGCCGCCCGAGAAGTCGAGCGGCGATTGCGGACTCAGCGCGGGCGGCGGCCGCTCCAGCGTCCGCGCGGTTGCGGCGCGACCTTGGGCTTGGCGACTTCGCGGCGGTTGCGCCACACCTCATAGGCCAGGGTCGCCAGGGCCAGTTTGCCGGCGTGACGACCGGCGACGCGACGGCCGCCCTTGGAGAGCAAAAGGCTGCCGATCAGCGGGACGAGTTTGTTCAGACGGGACATGATTGAGTTCCTTTCGTCGTCGCAACGCGCCGTGCGCGATCAGGGTTCGCCCTGCGACGACATGAACTGTCAGCGACCGGCAGAAGGTTTGGCGCGCGCGACGCGCCGAGCGGTGCTAGCGCTAGGGCATGAGCCAATCCCGCATCGCCGCCTTCTTCACCTCCTTGAGCTTTTTCGTCATCGCGGCCCTGGTCGCCGGCGTCGTCGTCGGCGCCCTGGCGCAAGGGTCGCAGGCCGCGTGGCTGACCGGCGCCTTGGGCGTGGTCGAGAGCCTGGGCCAGGTGTGGCTGAACGCCTTGCGCATGACCGTCATTCCCCTGGTGTTCAGCCTGCTGGTGACCGGCATCGTCTCCATCGCCGATGCGGCGGCGACGGGCCGGATCGCGGTGCGGTCGCTGGTGGTGTTCGCAGTGCTGCTGGTCGGAGCGACGATCTATGCGATCCTTGCGGGCCTGGGCCTGCTGGCGGTCTGGCCGATCGATCCGGAGGCGGGGCGTGGATTGCTGGCGGGCGTCAGCGCCGAATCGCTGGCGACCGTGGGCGAGGCGGCGCGCACCGACGGCCTGCGCGCCTTCCTGGCCAGTCTTGCGCCGGCCAACGTCATCAAGGCGGCGTCCGACGACGGGGTGCTGGCGGTGGTGGTCTTCGCCGTCGCGTTCGGCTTCGCCGCGACGCGGATCAAGGCCCAGCTGCGGCGGCCCCTGGCCGGCTTCTTCGAGGCGGTGGCCGAGACCATGGTCGTCATCGTCCACTGGGTGCTGCTGGCCGCGCCGTTCGGTGTATTCGCTTTGGCGCTAGGCGTGGGTTTGCGGGCCGGACTGGGGGTGGCGGGGACGCTGGCCCACTATGTCGCCATCGTCTGCCTGAGCCAGATTGGGCTGATCCTGATCATTTATGTCGTGGCGATCGTGTGGGGACGGATTTCGCTGGCCCGTTTCGCGCGCGCCGTGGCCCCGGCCCAGGTGGTCGCCGTTTCGACCCAGTCGTCGCTGGCCAGCCTGCCGGTCATGATCGAGCGCGCGCGCGACTGGCTGGGCGTGCCGCAGACCTCCGCCGGCCTCGTTCTGCCGCTGGCGGTGGCGGTGTTCCGCATCACCAGCCCTGTCGCCAACCTGGCGGTCTGCCTCTATGTCGCGCAGTTGCACGGGGTGGAGCTGGGGCTCGGCGTGCTGATCGCCGGCGGACTGACGGCCATCGCCGTGTCCATCGCCTCGGTCGGTTTGCCGGGCCAGGTCAGCTTCTTCGCCGCCATCGGCCCCATCTGCCTGGCCATGGGCCTGCCGCTGGGCGTGCTGCCGCTACTGCTGGCGGTCGAGGTCATCCCGGACATCTTCCGCACCGTAGGCAATGTCACCGCCGACCTGGCCGCGACCCGGATCGTGGCCGGCGAAGATGGGGCAGGCGAGGACGGTCGCGTTACAGAATGACCCAGGCGGCGCCCGCCAGCAGGATCAGGTGAAGCAAGACGATCAGGCCGAACGGGGTCCTGAACGGCTCCTTGCGCGTCTTGTGGCGCAGGATGTGCTGACCCATCCAGGCGCCCAGCCCGCCGATCAGGCCGAACAGCAAGAGCATGGATTCCGGCGTGCGCCACAGGCCGGCCTTGGCGCGCTGCTTGTCCCTGGCGAAAGCGATAAACCCCAGGACTTCGCCGCACAGGATGGCGATCAGGGCGAGGTCGAGATTGGACATCGGCGTGGCTCCGGCGTTCGGCCGCTACAGCCTTGCAGCGTGCGGCCGAAAACCGGAGATTTCGTCAACGTCAGGCGTAGTCCTGGATCGCCCGCACATCCAGGTCGCCGGCCTTGATCGCGCCGATGGCCTGGGCCGCCGCCAGGGCGCCGGCGGTGGTGGTGTAGTAGGGCATCTTCATCATCAGGGCGGTGCGGCGCAGCGAGAAGCTGTCCTGCAGCGACTGCTTGCCCGATGTGGTGTTGAAGACCAGCTGGACCTCGCCGTTTTTCATCGCGTCCACGATGTGCGGGCGGCCTTCCAGCACCTTCTTGACCAACTTCACCTCCAGCCCCTGCTCGACGAGATAGGCGTGGGTCCCGCCGGTGGCCATCAGGCTGAAGCCTTCGGCCAGCAACGTCCGGGCGGCGTCGACGATGAAGGGCTTGTCCTCGTCCTTGACCGAGATGAAGGCGCAGCCCGAGGTCGGCAGGGTGCCGCCGCCGCCGATCTGGGACTTGGCGAAGGCGCGGGCGAAGGCCGGGGCCATGTCGGCCTCTCCCGGCCGCTTGAAGTCCAGGCCCATGACCTCGCCGGTCGAGCGCATTTCCGGGCCCAGGACGGTGTCCACCCCGGCGAAGCGAGCGAACGGGAAGACCGCTTCCTTGACCGCGATATGGTCGTAGGGCTTGTCCGTCAGACCGAACGACTTCAGCGGCACGCCGGTCATGACCTTGGCGGCGATGGAGGCGATGGGCTGGCCGATGGTCTTGGCCACGAAGGGCGCGGTGCGACTGGCGCGCGGATTGACTTCCAGCACGAAGATGCGCGGGTTTTCGCTGTGCGGCTCCTCGATGGCGAACTGCACGTTCATCAGGCCGCGCACCTTCAAGGCCTTGGCCATTTCGGTGGTCTGACGCTTCATCTCGGTGACGATCTCGGGCCGCAGCGAGAAGGGCGGCATGGAGCAGGCGCTGTCGCCCGAATGGACGCCGGCTTCCTCGATATGTTCCAACACGCCGGCGACGAAGACCGTCTCGTCGTCGCACAGGGCGTCCACGTCCACCTCGGTGGCGCGGTTTAGATAGTGGTCGATCAGGACGGGATCGTCGCCCGAGACGCGCATGGCCTCGTGGACGTAGCGGTCCAGTTGCTCGCGGTCGTGGACGATCATCATGCCGCGACCGCCCAGGACGTAGGAGGGACGGAGGACAACGGGATAGCCGACCTCTTCGGCCTTCTGCGCGGCTTCCTCGGCCGAACGGGCCAGGCCGTTGGGCGGCTGGCGCAGGCCGATGCCCTCCAGCATCTGCTGGAAGCGTTCGCGGTCCTCGGCCAGGTCGATGGAGTCGACGCTGGTGCCCAGGACGGGGATGTTGTCCTCCTGCAGGGCGTGGGCCAGTTTCAGCGGGGTCTGGCCGCCGAACTGGACGACGCAACCGATAAGGTCGCCGTTCGAGCGCTCGACCTCGATCAGCTCCAGCACGTCCTCGGCCGTCAGCGGCTCGAAATACAGGCGGTCGGAGGTGTCGTAGTCGGTCGAGACGGTTTCGGGGTTGCAGTTGACCATGATGCTCTCGACGCCGATCTGGCCGAACGCAAAGGCTGCGTGGCAGCAGCAGTAGTCGAACTCGATGCCCTGGCCGATCCGGTTCGGACCGCCGCCCAGGATGATGGCCTTCTTCTTGTTCGTCGGCTCCGACTCGCACTCGGGAATTTGGCCGAGCGCGCCGGTCTCATAGGTCGAATACATATAGGCGGTGGCGCTGGCGAACTCGGCGGCGCAGGTGTCGATCCGCTTGAACACCGGGCGGACGTTCAGGCCGCGACGGGCGGTCCGGACGGATTTTTCGCTCTGGCCGGTCAGTTGCGCCAGACGGGCGTCTGAGAAGCCCTTGGACTTCAGGCGGCGGAACTCGGTCGGGTCGGTCGGCAGGCCCTTGACACGGACATGGCCTTCCTCGCGCACGATGTCGGCGATCTGGCGCAGGAACCAGGGTTCGTAGGCGCAGGCGGCGTTGACCTCCTCGACCGTCAGGCCGTGGCGGAAGGCTTGGGCGATGACGCGGATGCGGTCGGGAGTCGGAACGCCCAGGGCGCGGACGACGGCGCCGCGGGCCGTGGCGTCGTCTTCGGCGCCGGCCACCCCTTCGATCTCGAT
Organism: Brevundimonas vesicularis; assembly: GCF_032067225.1. GTDB lineage: Bacteria > Pseudomonadota > Alphaproteobacteria > Caulobacterales > Caulobacteraceae > Brevundimonas > Brevundimonas vesicularis_F. The sequence continues at coordinate 6,736 of NZ_DAMBJX010000006.1, forward strand.
TTCGTCGAAGCCCGACAGGCCGGTTTCAAGCCCGCGAAGCGCCTTCTGCATCGATTCCTGGAAGGTGCGGCCGATGGCCATCACCTCGCCCACCGACTTCATCGAGGTGCCCAGCAGGGGCTCCGAGCCGGGGTATTTCTCAAAGGCGAAGCGCGGGATCTTGGTGACGACATAGTCGATCGACGGCTCGAAGCTGGCCGGCGTCACCTGGGTGATGTCGTTGGTCAGTTCGTCCAGGGTGTAGCCGACCGCCAGACGCGCCGCGACCTTGGCGATGGGGAAGCCGGTGGCCTTGGACGCAAGGGCCGACGAGCGCGACACGCGCGGGTTCATCTCGATCACGACCATGCGGCCGTCGGCGGGGTTGATCGCCCACTGGACGTTCGAGCCGCCCGTCTCGACGCCGATCTCGCGCAGCACATTGATCGAGCCCGTCCGCATCCGCTGATATTCCTTGTCGGTCAGCGTCAGGGCGGGGGCGACGGTGATAGAATCTCCGGTGTGGACGCCCATCGGATCGACGTTCTCGATCGAGCAGATGATGATGCAGTTGTCCGCCGTGTCGCGGACGACCTCCATCTCATATTCCTTCCAGCCTAGGACCGACTCCTCGATCAGCACCTCAGTGGTCGGCGACAAATCCAAGCCGCGCAGGACGATCTCCTCGAACTCCTCGCGGTTGAAGGCGATACCGCCGCCGGTGCCGGCCAGGGTGAAGGACGGACGGATGACAGCGGGCAGGCCGACGAACTCCAGCCCTTCCAACGCCTCCTCCATCGAATGGGCGGCTTTGGAGCGGGGGCTCTCCAGACCCAGCTTGTCCATCGCGTCGCGGAATTTCTGGCGATCCTCGGCCTTGTCGATGACCTCGGCCTTGGCGCCGATCATCTCGACGCCATGCCTGGCGAGCGCGCCGGATTCATGCAGGGCCAGGGCGGTGTTCAGCGCGGTCTGGCCGCCCATGGTCGGCAACAGGGCGTCGGGCTTTTCCTTGATGATGATCTTCTCGACCATCTCGGGCGTGATCGGCTCGATGTAGGTGGCGTCGGCCACCTCCGGGTCGGTCATGATGGTGGCGGGGTTCGAGTTGACCAGGATGACCCGGTAGCCTTCCGCCTTCAGCGCCTTGCAGGCCTGAACGCCGGAATAGTCGAACTCGCACGCCTGGCCGATGACGATCGGGCCGGCGCCGATGATGAGGATGGACTTGATGTCTGTGCGCTTGGGCATCGCCAGCTCTTCTTCTTATTGAACGCTAGTGGGTCACGACCGCGCATTCCCAGCCGTCATACTCAAGCTGGAAGGCCGCGGCCCAGGTCTGCATCATGGCCGAGGTCGCCGCAAAGGACGCCTCGTCCACCGCCATGGTCGTTTCGAGCACCGTCATGTCGTCGGCGCCGCGTGTCAGGAAGCCGGCGCGCCGTGCGATTTCGTTCAGGTCGCCGTGGTCGCCCTCGCCATAGAAGTAGAACAGCGTATGGCGCGGCGTCACGCCGCTGTCGCCCTGTTCGGCCAGCGCCGCGCGCACCATGGCGTCGCGTTCGTCATGACGGATGTCCGAGGCGTCCAAGGGAGTGCGTCGTCCTTCGTTCTCTACGCGCGCGAGAAGCCCTCCGCAGAGCCTGGCCCTGCGACGCTCACGTCTGCTTGTCGGTTAAGCGGCCCGTTTAGAGAGGGAGGGGCGAGGGGGCAAGATGGAAAGCGGAATTCCGAGTGTTCGGTCCCGGTCCGGATTGGGCAAAAGGAAAGGGGCGACCGTTGCCGGTCGCCCCTCGTTTCAAGATCACAGGCTCTGTGAGTCTTAGAACACCTTGTAGTTCAGGCCGATGAAGAAGCGGCGACCATAAGGATCGAAGTTCGAATACAGCGTCGTGCCGAGGTACGGCGCTTGTTCCGAATCGAAGGCGTTCACGACGCCGGCGCGCAGCGTCAGATCTTGGTTGACGTTGTAGCGGACGGTGAAGTCGTTGCGCACGAAGTTACCCGTGTCCAGCTGATCGGCCGAACGGCCGTCCGCGTTGTTCACGAAGTCGCGGCGGAAGACGATGTTCTGAGCCGATTGCCAGTCCGCCGTCCAGTTCACGCTCCAGGTTTCGTTGGGGGTCCAGGTCAACGAGGAGGTGAAGCGAACGCGCGGGTATTGCAGCGTGCTGGCCAGTTCATCGAAGTCGCCGGGATCGGCTTCATTCAGGAACTGCTTCTGTTCGATCAGCCACGAGCCGGCGAGCGAGTAATCGAACACACCCCAGTTACGGCCGAAGCTGTCGCTGGTGTCGAGGCGATAACGACCCGTGAAGTCCAGACCGCGGGTTTCCAGCGACGCATAGTTGAACGAACGCTCGATGAAGCCGCCGATCGGATCGCTAGCCGGCGCGCCAATGCCGAACGGAATGTTCGGATTGTTGCGGAAGATCGTCGAGCAGGCATCGACGTTCAGTTCTGCACCATTAACGCAGTTCGCCGCCGCCGTGTCGGCGGTGACAGCCGCGATGACGCGGTCAATCTTGATCTCGTAATAATCGAGCGCAAGGCTGAAGTTGGGCATGAAGCGCGGACGCAGCACCGTCGAGAAGGTGAAGCTGTTCGACTCTTCAGGTTGAAGGTTCGGGTTGCCGCCGGAGACGCCCGAGATGCCCGAAGTGTAGGTCGGGTTGAAGTCGTCGGTATTTTGCGGGGTCGCGCCGGCGAAGTCGAACGTCAGACCTTGCTGCGCGGCCAAGGCCGTGCAGTTCCGGATGCGGTTGGCCTTCGTTTCATTGTCGTTGACCGCGGCGATCGCAGCCGTGGTGCAGGGATCGGTGAACGAGTTGAGGAAGGTCTCGCTGTTCGGAGCGAAGTTTTCGGCCAAGTCGGGAACGCGAACCGAGGTGTTGTAGCTGGTCTTGAAGGTGATGTCCCGGATCGGACGGTAGACCAAGTTCACGCCATAGACGTCGACATTTCCGACTGTCGTATAGTCGGCATAACGATACGAACCGCTAAGTTCGGCATATTCGCCTAGCATGCTGTCGCGGAAGAGCGGAAGCGAGACTTCCGTGAAGACTTCCTTAGACTCATAGCTGGCTTCGGGGAAATCAGGGCCGGAGTTGAGGAACAGCAGGCGCCCGTCGGTGTCGCGGTCGCGACCCGTGGCTTCCGTCGTTTCCTTGCGATACTCACCACCCAGAGCGACGCCGATCGGGCCAGCGCCCCAGAAGTCCCAGAGGCTACCGGAAACCGACGCGATCGCCTGCTGCTGCTCATTACGCTCGGTGATGCCGATTTCGGCGCCGACATAGTCAAGCGCTGCGGCGCTCTGGTTGCCCTTGCCAAACACGTTCAGCGGGGCGCATTGCGCCACCGAGTCGCGACCATACTGCGTATCACGCAGATCTCCGCCACGCTGATAGTCGTCCAGGGCGGCGCCCTGTTTCAGCAACAGTTGCGACCGGCAGACAATCTCACCGGCTCGGCCATTTACAACACCCAGGGTGTCGACAACCGCGTCCGCTGCGAGCGCGAAGCGTTGACCGTCCACCGCGCGTTCACGGTTTTCGATCTCAACCTTGCCGTAGGTGTAGCCGATATCCCAGCTGACGTCCTTGACGAACGAAATCTGGTCATGGTTGCCGCGGAGGCCCAGCACGTAACGCTGCAGTTCACGCGTGTTGTCTTGCGTACGATCCGGCCCGAACAGGGTGTGGCGCGCATTCTGAAGCAGGACGCCCGTTTGCGCGGCGCCCGGGTTGGTCGCGGTCGGCGGCGCGTAGGGCGTAACGACGTTGGTGCGGATCGCATCCTTGATGTTTTGCGGCAGGAAGGCGTTGTCCGACCAACGCAGATCGAAGTTGTTGACGGCATAGATCGGGTTCACGGCGTTTGCGCCGTAAGAGTTCACCAGGTCGATGTCGAAGAAGGTCGGCTGACCCACGTCGAAGGTGTCTTCCGTCACATATTTGGCTTCGGCGTACGCTTCGATCGAGTCGGTGACCTTGAAGGTGCTTCCGACTTGATAGCGTTGCGATTCCGAGCGCGGAACGCGCGAGCCGGTCGAGAAGTCGGCCGGGTTTTCGCCGTCACCGCCGATGTTGTACGGACGGTTGATACCCGTGTTGCCGACCCGCTGGCCAAAGTCGGCCAGGCGCGCGGTCGTGCCGTCGTACCAGTAAGTCTTGCCAGGCGTCACGCCGAAGCAGTTGGCGCTGTAGCTGAAGTTTCCGGCAGCATTGCCACCCGGGAAGCAGTTTGCGTACGGGACGTTCGGATTCGTCAGGTCGCTCGGCTGCTGCACATTAGCGAGCGTGGTCTGACCCCAGCGCGGGATGTCGAGGCGACGAACGCCGGTGAACAGGAAGGCGTCCTGACGACCGTCAAAGGGCGCCGAGGTCGGGTCGGCATCGACGCCGATGCGGACCGGCGCGCGACGAATCCAATCGATGTCCATCGACGTGACTTCATCGACCTTCTCATACTCGGCATGAGCGTAAACGTTCAGGCGATTGTCGAAGAAGTTCTTGCCGATTAGCGCCGAGACACGCTGGTTGGCTTCGCCGTCCTGGTTGATCTGGCCATAGTTGGCGTCGATTTCCAGGCCTTCAAAGTCCTTGCGCAGGATGAAGTTCAGAACGCCGGAGACGGCATCTGCGCCATACACCGACGAGGCGCCGCCCGTGACGATTTCGATGTTCTGGATCAGCAGGCGCGGAATGGTGTCGATATCCACCGAAAGCGAACCGCCCGACGAACCGACGTGACGGCGACCGTCGACCAAGGTCAGCGTGCGGTTGGAGCCCAGCGAACGCAGGTTCGGCAGCGACAGGCCGCCGTCACCCAGGTTGGAGCCCGTCGTATCCGACGGAACGACCGAGTTCGACAGGGCCGGAATGGTGGACAGGTAATCGATGACCGTGGTCTGGCCGGTCGACAGCAGTTCGTCGCGCGACACCTGGATCAGGGGGGTGGGGGCGTTGGTTGCGTCGCGACGGATACGCGACCCGGTCACCACGATTTCACCAAGCTCGGCGGCTTGTTGGCTATCAGCAGCGGGGGCGGTGCTGATGGGCTGATCTGCAGTCTGGGCGAAGGCGCTAGAGGCCGCCAAGGCGCCCGCAAGGACCGTCGAAGTCAGAAGGAAGTTGCGCATTTACTCTCCAATGATCGCAGCAGGGGGGATCAGGAGTGCTAGTAGAGCCGTCGCTGAACTGCCGCAGGCGTGCCACAGACCGGACACATCCAGAGGGGTCAAGCGTCGCTTTGGACTTTCGTGTCAATATAACGTCGGTATTGCTATAATGTGGTCTCAATGCAACGCCTTATTTGCCGCATTGATTTTCAGTCAGATCTCATTTTCGAGTCCAAGAATGCGATGTAAAGGCGTTCGATTATTGAGCTAATATCGATCTGATGTTTGGTGGAATCTATTCAGTATACCAACTATCGATTGCGTTCTTTAACTCCGCAATGCTGGACAGGGAAGTATAGCGCGGCTCGTTTTGCGGGGCGTCGGCCAATTCGTGGGCCCAGGTGACGTGATAGGGGATGTGGACGCCGAAGGCGCCGGCGGCGATGGCGGGCAGGACGTCGGACTTCATGGAGTTGCCGGCCATGACGGCCTCGGCCGGGCCCGTGCCGTAGCGGGTGAAGACCCGCTCGTAGGTGGCGCGATCCTTTTCGGAGACGATCTCGACGGCGCTGAACAGGTCGCCCAGGCCCGAGGCCGCCAGCTTGCGCTCCTGATCCAGCAGGTCGCCCTTGGTGATCAGGACCAGGCGGTATTTTTCGGACAGTTCGGCGACGACCGCATCCACGCCGGGCAGGGTCTCGACCGGATGGGCCAGCATCTCGCGGCCGGCGGCCAAAATCTCGCGCACGACATGGGGCGGAGCCTCGCCGTTCGTCAGCTCCATCGCCGTCTCGATCATCGACAGGGTGAAGCCCTTGATGCCGTAGCCATAGAGCCGCAGGTTGCGTTGCTCGGTTTCGGCCAGGCGCGCCTCGATGGTCGCCTCGTCGCCGCGGTCGGCCAGAAGATCGACGAACCGCGCATGGGTCAGGCGGAAGATCGTCTCGTTGTGCCAGAGGGTGTCGTCGGCATCGAGGCCGACCGTGGTGATGCTCATGCCGCGCCCCTATCATGGGACGAACGACGAAGGGAGACGCGATGAACGGATCGGCGGTGGTGATCGGGGCGACGGGCGGCATCGGCCGGGCGATGGTCGAGCGGATCGCGGCGGACGGCGCGTTCGATACAGTCTGGGCCGTGTCGCGGTCCGGCGCGGATGTGGCGGGCGCGCAAGGTTTGGCCGCCGATCTGGAGGATGAGGCCAGTTTGGCGTCGGCCGCCGAACGGATCGGCCAGGGGCCGGCCCCAACCGTGATCGTGGTGGCGACCGGGGTGCTGCACGACGGGCGTCAGCCGGAACGGTCGTTTCGTCAGTTGGATGCGGAACACCTGTTGCGGGACTACCGCGTCAATGCGGTGGGGCCTGCGCTGGCGGCGAAACATCTGCTGCCGCTGATGCCGCGCGATCGGCGGGCTGTGTTCGCGGCCCTGTCGGCGCGGGTGGGGTCGATAGGCGACAACCGGCTGGGCGGCTGGCACGCCTATCGCGCGTCCAAGGCGGCGCTAAACATGATCCTGCGCAATCTGTCGGTCGAGATGGCGCGCAGCCATCCGCAGGCCGTGATCGCCGGTCTGCATCCGGGCACGGTGGCGACGGACCTGAGCGCGCCGTTTCAGAAGGGGGTGGCCGAGGGCAAGTTGTTCACAGCCGACTATTCCGCCGAGCGGCTGCTGTCCGTGCTGTCGAACCTGAGCCCGGCCGACAGCGGCGGCGTCTTCGCCTGGGACGGGGTGCGGGTGCCCGAATAGCGCGCAGTCGTGACTTGAGCGAGACGGGCGACTGGCGTCAGATGATGGTCATGCGTCTGAGCGTTTCCGCCCGGCTTTTCAGCCTTCTGTTGCTCGGCCTGCCGCTGAGCGTTCCGGCCGTGGCCCAACCGGTCGATTCGCCGGTTGTCGATCCGGTCGTCGCCACAGCGCCCTCGCGTGACCGCGCGCGGTTGAACCAGCGGGTGTTCGACCGGGTGTGGAGCGAGGTGCGGCGGGGCTATTACGATCCGACCCTGCAGGGCGTGGATTGGAACGCCGCGCGGGCGACGTTCCGGCCCCAGGCCTTGGCGGCGAGCGACGAGCGGGGGCTGTACCGCGTCATCAATGCGATGCTGGATCTGCTGGACGACGGTCATGCGGCGGCCAGCCCGCCGGCGGCGGTGCGGCGTCAGGAGGCGCAGTTCGCCCGGCGCGCCGTGATGGGCCTGACCCTGATGCGGGGCGAGACGCCGGACGACTGGACCGTCGAGCGTGTCCGGCCCGGCTCACCGGCCGAGGCGGCGGGGGTGCAGATGGGCTGGGCCCTAAACTCGGTCGACGGGAAGCCCTGGGGACCGGACGTCGAGAGCTATGACGGGGTTCCGGTGCAACTGGTGCTGACCGACGATGCGGGACAGAGGCGCGAGATCGCCCTGACGCCGCGGGTGATGGAGGCCATCGAACCATTCACCGCCGACAAGTCGCGACCGGGGGTGCTGGTGCTGCGCGTCGAGCAGTTCGACAAGGGCCTGGGCGCCTGGATGGGCAGCGAACTGGAAGGCTTGCCGCCGGATATCGACGTGGTGCTGGACCTGCGCGGCAATCCCGGCGGGCGGCTGATGGAGGCGGAATCGGTCCTGACCTGTTTCCTGCCGCGCGATCAGGTCTGGGCGACGCGAACGGGACGCAGCGGTCGGCCCGTGGTTCTGAGGGCGGCGGGCGACTGCGGCGATCGGCGCGATCCCTTGGCCAATGATGTGGCGGTTCTGGTGGATCAAGGCAGCCGCAGCGCCGCAGAGTTGACGCCGGCCGCCTTGCAGGAGGCGCGGCGCGGCATCGTGGTGGGCGAGAAGACGGGGGGATCGGTGCTCATCGCCCAGGAGACCAGTCTGCCGGACGGCGGGCGGCTAACGCTCAGCCGGGCGGACTTCGTGACTTCGGGCGGGATCCGGCTGGAAAAGCGAGGCGTTATCCCGGACATCGCCGCGCCGCGCACCGTGGCCCAGCGCCGCGCGGGCGACGACCCGACACTGGAGACGGCGATCGCCGCCCTTCAGGCCGAGGATCGCGCCAGGGCCGACACCCCCGCCAACGGCCTCTAGATCAGCAGCATTTGAACCCGCCGGCGCCGCCGAAGCGGCGCTGCTCGTGCAGGCGGAAGAAGGCGGTCTTGTCCAGCGGCGGCTGGTCGGGATGGGTCGCCGCCGCGTGATCGACATAGGCCTGATAGTCCGGCTGACCGATCATGGCGCCGGCCGTGCGCCGGACGCCGCGACCCCACCGCAGGGCGGCGTCGCGGCACAGGCACAGCAGGTCGTCTTGCGACGGGTTAGGCACGGGCCGCATCCGCCGCCTCGTCGGCCGCCGTCAGTTGGTGGCTTTCCGGATACTCGCGGACCGTCGGGCGGTTGTTCGCATAGGCCTTGCGGCACGCCAGGACGCCATAGACGACCATGGTGACGACCACGAACAGGAAGCCCGCCGTCAGGGTCGAGTTGACGTAGTCGTTGACCACGATGCGGTGCATGTCGCCGATGCTCTTGGCCGGAGCGATCAGTTCGCCGGCGCCCAGCGCCTCCTGATATTTGCGGGCGTGGGACAGGAAGCCGATACGGACGTCCGGGTGGAACAGCTTTTGGAAGCCCGCCGTCAGGGTGCAGATCAGCAGCCAGGTCGCGGGAACGACCATGACCCAGGCGAACTTCTCGCGCTTCATCTTGAACAGGACGACGGTGCCCAGGATCAGGGCGACGGCGGCCAGCATCTGGTTGGCGATGCCGAACAGGGGCCACAGGCTGTTGATGCCGCCCAGCGGATCGACCACGCCAGTGTAGAGGAAATAGCCCCACAGCCCCACCGTCAGGGCCGTGGCGACGACGTTGGCGCCCCACGACTTGGTCTCGCGCATCTTGGGCACGGCGACGCCCAGTAGGTCCTGGATCATGAAGCGGCAGACGCGGGTGCCGGCGTCGACGGTGGTCAGGATGAACAGGGCCTCGAACAGGATGGCGAAGTGATACCAGAAGGCCATCATGGCCTTGCCGCCGATCACGCCGGACAGGATGTGCGCCATGCCGACCGCCAGGGTCGGGGCGCCGCCGGCGCGCGACAGGATCGAATGTTCGCCCACGTCGCGCGCCAGCTGTTCCAGCTCTCCGGGCGTGATGTGGAAGCCCCACTGGGCCACGGCGGCTGCGGCGGAGGCGGCATCCTTGCCGATGACGGCGACCGGGCTGTTCATGGCGAAATAGACGGCCGGGTCCAGAACCGTGGCGGCGATCAGGGCCATGACGGCGACGAAGCTTTCGCACAGCATGGCGCCGTAGCCGATCATCGGGATCTGGGCTTCGTTCTCCAGCAGCTTGGGCGTGGTGCCCGACGAAATCAGGGCGTGAAAGCCCGACACCGCGCCGCAGGCGATGGTGATGAACAGGAAGGGGAACAGGGCGCCGGCGAAGACCGGGCCGGTGCCGTCGATGAAGGGGGTGATGGCCGGCATCTGCAGATGCGGACGCACGATCAGAATGCCGACGGCCAGGGCCACGATCGCGCCGATCTTCAGGAAGGTCGACAGATAGTCGCGCGGCGCCAGGAGCAGCCACACCGGAATGACCGAGGCGATGAAGCCATAGACCATCATTAGGATCGCCAGGGTCGGGCCGGTCAGGGTGAAGGCCGGACCCCAGAACGAATCGGCCGCGATATGGCCGCCGCCGATGATGGCCAGGATCAGCAGGACGACGCCGATCACCGACACCTCGCCCACACGGCCCGGCCGCAGGAAGCGGGTGTACAGGCCCATGAAGATGGCGATGGGGATGGTGGCGGCGACGGTGAAGGTGCCCCACGGGCTTTCGGCCAGGGCCTTGACCACCACCAGGGCCAGAACCGCCAGGATGATGACCATGATCATCAGGACGCCGACCTGGGCGATGATGCCAGGGATGTTGCCCATTTCGGTGCGGATCATGTCGCCCAGCGACTTGCCGTCGCGACGCGTGGACATGAACAGGACCATCATGTCCTGCACCGCGCCGGCCAGCACGGCGCCGACCAGGATCCACAGGACGCCCGGCAGATAGCCCATCTGGGCGGCCAGCACCGGCCCGACCAGCGGGCCTGCGCCGGCGATGGCGGCGAAGTGGTGGCCGAACAGGACGTTCTTGGGCGTCGGCACATAGTCCAGCCCGTCGTTGCGGCGCATGGCCGGGGTCAGGCGCGCGGGGTTCAGCTGCATGACCTTGTTGGCCAGGTAGCGGCTGTAGAACCGATAGGCGATCGCATAGGTGCAGACGGCGGCGACCACCATCCAGACCGCGCTGATGCTTTCGCCCTGATGCAGGGCGATGATGCCGAGGGACACCGCCCCCAGGATGGCGATGGCGCCGAAGATTATGGGTGTGCTGAGTTTGCCCACGACAGATCCCTCCCGGCCGGCTGACTGCGACCCTCGCCCTTGGTTTGCACCACAATGCGGGACAAGGCCAATCGACTAAAGTCGTAGAAATGAGGGATCAGACGTCTCCTCCCTGCGGAGAGGGGAGGTGGCGAAGGTCAGCCCCGAACCACCTTCACACAGCCTGCGGCTTCGCGCGCGCGGTCGCGGGCCTGTTCGACGTCGGCGCCGCGGGCGACAGCCACGCCCATGCGGCGGCGCTCGAAGGCCTCGGGCTTTCCGAACAGACGCAGGTCGGCGGTCGGGACCGACAGCGCCTCCGCAACGCCTTCGAAGGCGATCCCTTGCGCGTCCATGCCGCCATAGATGACGGCGCTGGCGGCGGGCTCGCGCTGGGTCACGTCGACGGGCAGGCCCAGGATGGCGCGGGCGTGCAGCGCAAACTCGCTCATGCTCTGGCTGGCCAGGGTGACCAGGCCGGTGTCGTGCGGACGGGGCGAAACCTCGGAGAACCAGACCTGGTCGCCCTTGACGAACAGTTCGACGCCGAAGACGCCGTAACCGCCCAAGGCCGCAGTAACCTTGGCGGCGATGTCCTGGGAGGCGGCCAGCGCAGCGGGCGCCATGGCCTGCGGCTGCCAGCTTTCGACATAGTCGCCCTTGACCTGACGGTGGCCGATGGGTGCGCAGAAATCGGTGCGGGTCGTGCCGTCGGCGCCGCGCGAGCGGACGGTCAGCAGCGTGATCTCGAAGTCGAAGTCGATCCGGCCCTCGACGATGACGCGGGCGCCGGCGACGCGGCCGCCGTCCTGGGCGTAGGTCCAGGCGTCGGCGACTTCATCGGCGCTTTCGACGAAGGACTGACCCTTGCCTGACGAAGACATGACCGGCTTGACGAAGTTGGGATAGCCGACGGCCTCGGCGCCAGCGGCCAGTTCCTCGGCCGAGCCCGCGAAGGCGTAGGGGCTGGTGGTAAGACCCAGCTCTTCGGCGGCCAGTTTGCGGATGCCCTCGCGGTTCATCGTCAGTTGCACGGCGCGAGCCGTCGGGATGACCGTCGCCATGCCGGCGGCCTCGATATCGGCCAGAACCTCGGTGGCGATGGCCTCGATCTCGGGCACGATGAAGTGCGGGGCCTCGGCCAGGATGACGCCGTTCAGCACCTGGGGATCGGTCATCGGGATGACGTGACTGCGGTGCGCGACCTGCATGGCCGGGGCGTTGGGATAGCGGTCCACGGCGATCACCTCGACGCCGAGCCGCTGAAGCTCGATGGCGACCTCCTTGCCCAGTTCGCCCGAGCCCAGCAGCATGACGCGGACGGCGGTGTCGGAAAGCGGGGTGCCGAGTTTCATGGGCGTCAGGCTCCGGTAGCGGGTTCGATCAGGTCCCAGGCGTTGCCGTAGAGGTCTTCGAAGACCACCACCTTGCCATAGGTCTCATGTCGCGGGGTTTCGCGGAAGTGGACGCCGGCGGCAAGCCAGGCGGCGTGGTCGCGCATCAGGTCGTCGGTCTCCAGAAACAACCAGACCCGGCCGCCAGCCTGGTTTCCGACCTGGGCCTTTTGGGCGTCGGTCGTGGCGCGCGCCAGCAACAGGCTGGTCTCGCCACCCTTGGGCGTGACCCGCACCCAGCGTTTGCCTGCGCCCATGTCGGTGTCTTCGCTGAGCGCGAAGCCCAGCTTGCCGACATAGAAGGCGATGGCCGCGTCATAGTCGTGAACAAGCAGACTGATCGCGCCTATGCGGCTCATTTCGCGGGCTCCGCATAGAGCTGGCGAAAGGCGTCGAGGGCGGCGCCGTGGTAGATGGTGGCGTGGGTCTCGGTCGGGCGGGGGGTGAAGCTCCAGCTCAGGCCGGGCAGGGCGTGGTCGCGCAGATTGGCCGTCAGAACGTCCATCGGCGCCTGCATTTCGGGGCCCTCGTCGCCCAGGGTCAGGATCAGGGTGCGCGGGTCGTTCGACTGGTCGCGCAAATGGGCGCCGGACTGACGCGCCAGTTCGCCCCCGTCCCACCAAAGGCTGGGGCTGACGGCGACATAGGCGTCGAACATCTGCGGTTCCTTGAGGAAGGTCTCGACCACGAAGAGGCCGGCCAGGGACTCGCCCATCAGGGCGGTCTCGCCGCTGGTGCGGAAGCGGGTCTGGATAAAGGGCTGGACCTCTTCGGCCAGGAAACGGCGGAAACGGTCCGAATGGCCCTGGGTCGGATAGCGGGCGATCAGGTCAGGATCGGTGGTGGGCAGGGCCAGTTCGTTGCGGCGATCCTCCGAGGCGATGCCGACCACGATCACGTCGCGCGTCGTGCCGACGATGGTCCCCAACTGGGCGATGCCCGAGATGTGGTGAAAGTCCTGATCCTGACCGCCGTCGAGGACATAAAGGACGGGATAGGTCTTGCCGCTGTCGGCATAACCAAGCGGCAGCCAGATGTTGATCTCACGCGTCGCGCCCATGATCGCGGAGGGCAGGGCGTAAGACCGGCCGATGACGATGGGGGTTTCGGCGATGGTCGGCGTCTGGGCGTGGGCGACGGGCGCCATCATGCCGAGGGCCACGCCGATGGTCAGCAGCAGACCGCGAACCGAAATCATCGACATCTCCACAAGCCTTCCCTCTCCCGGTGGGAGAGGGCTTGAGCGCACGGCGGCGAAGCCGTCGTTCTTGCGCGAAAGGGTGAGGGGTTACGCTGTGCGACGCGATCAGCACCGTAACCCCTCATCCGGCCCTTCGGGCCACCTTCTCCCTCAGGGAGAAGGGTAGATTTCTTACAGCCGCGCCTTGACCGCCGCGACGACCGCCTCGGTCGTGATGCCGAACTTCTCATACAGAACCTCCGCCGGGGCTGAGGCGCCGAAGCCGGTCATGCCGATGAAGGCGCCGTGTTCGCCGATGAAGCGTTCCCAGCCTTGCTTGATCGCGGCTTCGACGGCGACGCGGACCGTGCCGCGGCCGATGACCGAGGCCTGATAGGCGGCGTCCTGCTGTTCGAACAGTTCGAAAGAGGGGACCGAGACGACGCGGGTCGCCACGCCCTCGGTTTCCAGCGTCTCGGCGGCCTTCAGCGCCAGGGCCAGTTCCGTGCCGGTGCCGAACAAGGTGGCCTTGGCCTCGCCATTGGCGGCCTTGATCTCATAGGCGCCCTTGGCGGACAGGTTTTCGGTCGAGGCAACGGTGCGGACGGCCGGGGTCTTCTGGCGCGAAAGGGCCAGGGCCGACGGCGCGGTCTTGGTCTGCAGGGCGATTTGCCAGCATTCCATGGCCTCGATGGTGTCGGCGGGGCGGAAGACCAGCAGGTTCGGAATGGCGCGCAACGCCGCCAGATGTTCGACCGGCTGGTGCGTCGGGCCGTCTTCGCCCAGGCCGATCGAATCGTGCGTCAAGACATGGACGGCGCGGACACCCATCAGGGCGCCCAGGCGGATGGCCGGGCGGCTATAGTCCGAAAACACCATGAAGGTGCCGCCGTACGGGATGACCCCGCCGTGCAAGGCCAGGCCGTTCATGGCCGCGGCCATGCCGAACTCGCGGATGCCCCAGTTGACGTAACGGCCCTCATAGGTCGGCGCATCCAGGATCGGCGTGCCCTTGACGAAGGTGTTGTTCGAGCCGGTCAGGTCGGCCGAGCCGCCGACCAGTTCGGGAATGGCGGCGAACAGTTCGTCCAGCGCGGCGCCCGACGACTGGCGCGTGGCCTGGGCGGGCTGGGTCTTGACCAGTTCGGCGATCTTGGCGTTCAGGGCGTCGAAGGCGGCCTCGGGCAGATCGCCCTTCATGGCGCGGGTGAAGTCGGCGGCTTGGGCCGAGGCGGCGAGGCGGGCTTCCCACTTCTTGCGGTCCTTGGCGCCGCGACGGCCGACCTTTTTCCAGGCGTCGGCGATCGTCTGGGGCATTTCGAAGGGGTCGTGGTCCCAGGCCAGGCCGAGGCGCGTGGCGGCGATCTCGGCGGCGCCCAGGGCCGCGCCGTGGGTCTTGTGGCTGCCTTCCATCGTGGCGGCGCCCCTGCCGATCTTGGTCTTGCAGGCGATCAGGGTGGGCTTGTCCTGACGCATGGCCCACTTCATCGCGCCCTTAATGGCGTTCATGTCGTGGCCGTCGATGGCCTTAACCGCCCAACCGGCGGCCTTGAAGCGGGCCTTCTGGTCGGTTGTGTCCGACAGGGAGACCTTGCCGTCGATGGTGATCTCGTTGTCGTCCCACAGGACGTGCAGCTTGTTCAGCTTGTAGCGGCCGGCCAGCGCGATGGCTTCCTGCGACACGCCTTCCATCAGGCAGCCGTCGCCGGCGATGACCCAGGTGCGGTGATCGACCAGATCATCGCCGTACTTCGCCGCCAGATGGCGCTCGGCCATGGCGAAACCGACCGAGGTCGCCAGACCTTGGCCCAGCGGGCCGGTGGTGACCTCGACGCCCGGCATATGGCCGTACTCCGGGTGGCCTGCGGTCTTGGAGCCCCACTGGCGGAAGTTGGACAGTTCTTCCTTCGTGGCACCCTTGTAGCCGGTCAGGTGCAGCAGGGCGTAGATCAGCATCGAGCCGTGGCCGGCCGACAGGATGAAGCGGTCGCGGTCGGCCCAGTCGGGGCGGCTCGCGTCGAACTTCAGGAACCGGGAAAACAGCACTGTGGCGACGTCGGCCATGCCCATCGGCATGCCGGGGTGGCCCGACTTGGCCTTCTCGACGCCGTCCATGGCGAGGACGCGAATGGCGTTCGCCATCTGCTCAGGCGTGGCCTTTGGTGCGGTTTTGGCGTCGGTCACGGTGGAGACCTCTGTTGGGAAGGCGGAAAAAGGGGGCGCGCCCCTTTACCCCGGCGCGTCCTCGGCTTCTATACGGAATCTAAAGGAGCGACCGATGGCAGACGCCACCACGGCCGCACGGGCGCGTATCGACCGCGCCCTGGCCGAACTGGAACGCAAGATCCTGGAGCTGAAGGCGCGGCCCGCCTCGGCGCCCGCGATCGCGGACGACGACCTGTTCGCTCCGCGTGCCACAGATCAGCGCGTCGCCGAGCTGGAGGCCGCCGGGCGCGAGGCGTCAGAGGCGCTGGGCCGCGCCGCCCAGGCCGTGCGCGACGCCTTGGCCGAAAGCGAGGCCGGCTGATGGCGACGGTGACGGTCGAGGTCAACGGTCGCCCCTATGCGGTGGGCTGCGCCGACGGGCAGGAAGAGCGGGTCCGCATCCTGGCCAAACAGTTCGACAACCAGGTGCGTCAGGTCGCAGGCGACGTGGGCCATGTCGGCGATCTGCGGCTGTTTCTGATGTCCGCGCTGATCCTGGCCGACGAACTGCATGAGGCGCGGCTGAACGCCGGCAAGGCGGGGCCTTCGTCAACGACCGCGCCGGCGGCGGCTTCGACGGACGGGGTCGCGGAGGCGCTGAACGCTGTCGCCGCGCGGATCGAAAAGATCGCCCAAAACCTCTAGGCGATTATTCCGCTGCGGACGCTGGCGTCGGGGCCGGCGAAGGCCTATCTTGATCGACGGCGGGTCTTGCTGCGGCTCACGTCGAAGACAACATATCCTTCTGACCTTAATTCACTCATAGGGATCTGTCCCTGTCCGGGCTCGAGGGCTTGGGCATACGGAGCCCACCTGGCTACCCAGGTCGAGAGGATTTAAACGTTCTTCACGGTTCGCGCGGCGCCGCCACCTTCCTCTCTTTGTGAGTGTGCTATCGCTCGCCGCGAGGCGGCTCTTTGCATGAGCACGCGTTCGTAGGGGCGGTTCGATGATCCAGGACAAGCACGAACTTCGATCGGCTGCCCGCGCCTTGCGCAAGCGTCTGGCCGAGGCAGATCCGCTGGCCGCCAGCCGGGCGGCGGACCATGCCGATGCCCTTCCTGCCGCTCGGATCGTCGCGCTCTATCGCGCCATGGGGTCGGAGTTGGACACCGACGCCCTGGCCGCGGCGCTGGAGGCGGCGGGCCGCCGGTTGTGCCTGCCGGTCGTGGTCCAGCGCGACGCGCCGATGGAGTTCCGCGCCTGGTCGCCCGGCGAGCCGCTGGAGATGGACGCCGCCGGATGCCCCGCGCCGCTGCCGCTGGCCGAGGTCGTCATGCCGGACCTGATCCTGACGCCGCTGCTGGCCTTTGACGATCAGGGCGGCCGCCTGGGGCAAGGCGGGGGCTATTACGACCGGACGTTCGCCGCCCGACCCGACGCCATCCGCATCGGTTTCGCCTATGCCGGCCAAAGGGTCGAACGGCTGGCGCTGGAGCCGCACGACATTCGACTGCATGGCGTTCTGACCGAGACCGGCTATACGGCTTTCGAATGAGATTTTTTGCATGAGACTGGCATTTTTCGGCGACGTCATCGGCAAGTCCGGCCGTGACGGCATCAGCGATCATCTTCCGGGCCTGAAGCGGGACCTCAATCTCGACTTCGTGGTCGTGAATGCGGAGAACGCCGCGGGCGGCTTCGGCATTACCGAGAACACGGCGCGCGAACTGTTCATGGCGGGCGCCGACTGCCTGACGCTGGGCAACCACAGCTGGGACCAACGCGAGGCCCTGACCTATATCGTGCGCGAGCCGCGCCTGATCCGGCCGGCCAACTATCCGCGCCTGATGGATGCGCCAGGCGCCGGGGCCAATCTGTTCGAGACCCATTCGGGCCGGACGGTCCTGGTCATGAACGTGCTGGGCCGGGTGCATATGGACCCGATGGACGATCCGTTCGGAGCGGTGGAGCGCGAACTGGCGGCGGCGCCGCTCGGCGCGGTGGCGGACGCCGTTATCGTGGACATGCACGCAGAGGTCACGTCGGAGAAGATGGCGATGGGCCATTTCTGCGACGGCCGCGCGTCGCTGGTGGTCGGCACCCACACCCATGTGCCCACCGCCGACTGCCAGATCCTGCCCGGCGGCACGGCCTATCAGACCGACGCCGGCGGCTGCTGCGACTATGACAGCGTGATCGGCAACGAAAAGGAAGAGCCGCTGCGCCGTTTCACCACCCGAATTTCGGGCGGCCGCTACATGCCCGCGTCCGGCCCGGCGACGGTATGCGGGGTCTTCGTCGAGACGGACGACCGGACGGGTCTGGCCAAGCGGGTCGAGCCGATCCGCGTCGGCGGGCGGTTGTCTCAGGCGATCCCGGTCGTCTGACGCGCCCGGCGACGGTCGATCACGGTCTGGCGCACGGCCTCCAGCTCGGCCGCACGACGCTCGGGCGTATGGGTCGCCAGCACATAGGCCTGTGCGGATCGCGCCAGCGCCATTCGTTCCTCGGGTGACGAGATCAGCCGGTCCATCGCCGCCGCCAATGTCTTCGGCGTCACTGCATCGACATAGAGGGCGTGCGGCCCGCTGGCTTCGCGCAGGCCGCCGCGGCCGGACGAGATCAGGGCCGCGCCGGCCGCATGGGCCTCGATCGCCGTCAGGCCGAACGGCTCGTCCCAGACCGAGGGCGTCAGGGCGATGGCGGCCGTCTGCATCCGTCGCCGCACTTCGGCCAAGGGCGCTGACTTCAGCACCTCCACCCGGTCGCCATACCTCGCCAACGGCGCGACATGCCGGGCCGCCCAGCGTGCATGATCGTCCCAGTCGTTCAACATCAGCACGGCGCGCCAGCCGGGGTGGGCCTCCAGAACGCAAGGCAGGGCGGCGCATAGGACATCGATGCCCTTCTCCCGCATGGCGCGCCCGGCGAAAGCGATGACCGGCTGTCGATCTTCGGGCGAGGCCAGCCAGGCGCCAGCGTCGATGGGGTTGGGCACCGCGAACGCACGGTCATGCAGATCAGGGAAGGTGCGCACGAAGGCGTCCCGCTCCGCCACGCTGACGAAGACCAGGCCGTCCAGCCGCTCATAACGCGTCCGATAACGCCATCGGTCGATGGAGTGGCGCGGCGGGCGCAGGGCGTTGTGGCGATAGAGCAGATGCGGCGTCTCGGGCAGGGCCCGCTGCACGGCCAGCGCCTGTTTCACCTGCTGATGATGTTCGATCACATCGGGCTGAAAGTCGCGCAGCCGCTCGATCAGGGTGCGCATGCGGGAACGCCCCGCCGGCAAGGCGTCCACGCTCGTTGAAACACCGTCGTCCGCGCCTTGGCAGCAAAAGATGCGCGTCTCGCCACCCCGATCGACGCCCGCCATCGTCCGCACCACCGTCTCCATCGAGTTCGGCTGAGCTTCGGAAAACAGGCAGCCGGGAGGGAGCAGGATGGCGGTGCGCAACGGTCGACATCCGGTGGAAAGGACGGCGCGACCTATAGACGGTTCGTGGCGGAACGGCGACGGCGCCGCTTGGTCAGCCTTTGCGCCGCGCCCTCAGCCTCAACCGCATCGGCTCGCGGCTGCGCAGGGTGATCTGGTGAACTGGGCGAGGTTCCACCGTCGTCAGAGCCTCGACATCGGCGACGCGAAGGATGGCGGCAAGCGCGATCATCGCCTCCTGCAGAGCGAAGGCGGCGCCGATGCAGACGCGGGGTCCGGCGCTGAAGGGAATGTAGGCGTAGCGGTCGATGGCCTTGCGGTTCTCGGGCAGGAAACGTTCAGGCCTGAAGGCGTCTGGGTCGTCCCACAGCAGCTGGTGACGCTGGAGAATCCACGGGGAGATGATGACGGTGGCGCCGGCCTTGATCGTCTGCCCGCTGATCTCGTCGTCGGCCAGGGCCTTGCGGGCCATGGTGGGGGCGGGCGGAAACAGGCGCATCGTCTCCTCCAGCACGGCGCGGGTCCAAGGCAGGGCCTCGGCCCATTTCGGATCGGAGACGTCGAAGGCGTCGGCCTCGGCCTGCAGCCAGGCCAGATACTCCGGCTGGCGCGACAGCAGATGCAGGGTCCAGCCCAGGGCGCGGGCCGTGGTCTCGTGTCCCGCCAGAATGAAGGTCAGGATGTTGGCCGCGACCTCCTCGTCGGTCAGGCCCGCACCGCCATTCTCATCCTTCGCCAACAGAAGCGCGCTGAGCAGGTCGTCGGGCGGCGCGTCACCGCTTTCGATTCGGGCGCGGCGGGCCTCGACCAGCCGGGTCACGCGCTGCTCGAAGAAGCGGGCCGAGCGGAAACTGGCCAGGCGACCCAGGCGCGGAGCCCAGTCCGGCGCGCCCAGCACGTCCAGCGGATCGATGCGCGCGCCATTGGCCAGAAACTGGTTCAGCGCCCGCTCGAAACCGCGCGCCTCGCCGCCCAGCTCGTCCGAGAACATGGTCGCCGACAGAATGTCGAAGGTCAGGCCAGACATTTCGCTGTCGATATCCAGCACGCGCCCGCGCGCCGACAGCGACCAGGCGGCCACGCGCGCATGAGAGACCTCGGCCATCCGGGCGTTCAGCGTCGCCATCTTGGCGGGGGTGAACAAGGGCGCGAGGATCCGCCGGGCGCGACGCCAGACCTCGCCCTCGGTCAGCAGCAGGCCCTCGGCCAGCATCGGCCCCAGCACACGCCGTTGCAGATCGCCCTTCACATAGTTGGCGGCATTCTCGGTCAGGACGTGCCGCACGCCCTCGGGATGGCTGACCACCAAGATTTCACCAAAGGCCGAAGATCCATGCAGTTGCGGCTCGGTGAAATGCCGCTCGGACCACATCTGGATCGGATCGCGCCAACTGATCCACAGGAACGGCAGCAGCGACAGCGGCTTGCCCCCGCGCCGGGGCGGTATGGCAGGACGGAAGATGGTGTCGGCGGTCGTCGCGGCCATCAGACGCTCCCTGTTCAATCGCCGGTTCAGCCAGGCGCATCTCTCCTGAAACGCGCCATCCGGCTCCTGCGTTCATGCGGGATCAATGCGACGTCAACGCGGCGGGCGCGCCCTGCCGATCGCGGCGAGCAAGCGCGTCATATCTTCAGCAGCCAAATCTTTCGCGCGCTGGCTGGAGACGACGGGTTTCGAAACCATCGCTGCGGGGGCCGCGGCTTGAGCCGCTCTCTTCTTCTCGCGCCTTTCGAAAAGGAAGCGTTGAAGACCCCAGACCAGGTGAGGCGTCCACGGCTGGCCGCAGGCAGTGCTCTTTCCCGCCTTGTTCAGCAGGCCGGCGACCTCGTTAGGCCGGGTGAAGCCGCTTTTGAAACAGGCGCGGAGCAGGGGATCGAGCTCATTCAGAAACGACTCTTTGGAGCGATCACGAAAGGCGAAATGCTTCAGCTCGTCTCTGGTGATCTGCGAAGGCTTGGAAGACGGCCGCCCAGCTGACGCGGCCTTGGTGCGGGTGGGCCCCGCTGGCTTTCCGCCGCCGCGATAGGGTCCCTTCGCCAATCTCAGTTCGCCGGGGGGGCGGTCGGCGCCCAGGCCTTCATCTGGGCGATCTCGCGCGTCTGCGTGTCGACGACGCTCTGGGCCATGCGGCGGATTTCGGGGTCGCGGCTGTCGCGCAGGGCGACCTTGGCCATGGCGACGGCACCTTCGTGGTGGGCGATCATCTTGGCGACATAGGCTTGGTCGATCGTTTGACCCGAGGCGGCGGCCATCTTGCGGTGCATCTCGGCCTCGGAGGCGGTGAAGGCCCGATCTCCAGGCGTGACGCCGGGGGTAGAGCCGCCCATGGCGTGACCGGCATGACCGGCGGCTTCCATCTGTTCCGTCGTGCGCGCCGCCGCAGCCTGGTTGGCGGCGGAGGTGTCGCGCAGCGCCTGCTGCACCGGATCGCCGCCGCCGTCGCAGCCGCTCAAGAGGCCCAGCAGGACGAGCGGCGTCAGGACGCGGATCATGCCGCGTCGCCCAGCCAACCCGGCATCCAGCCTTCATGCCATTCGCGCAGATGGGCGACGGGGATGCTGAACAGTTCGCCCTTGTCGCCCTTGGAGGCGAAGGCGGCGCCACCCGCATGGCCGACGACCGAAGCGTGCAGACCCGCCTCACGCGCCTTGGCGATGATGACGTCGGCGTCGGGGACGGCGACCAGGTAACGGGCCTGATCCTCGGCGAACAGGAAGATGTGGGCGTGGGCCGCGCTGGAGGCGTCCAGGGTCACGCCGACGTCGGAGGCCAGCACCAGATCGGCGGCGGCGCCGATCAGGCCGCCGTCCGAGAGGTCGTGAACCACGGTCAGCTCGCCCGCCTCAATATGGTCGCGCACGAAGTCGCCGGTCTTCTTTTCCAGCTTTAGGTCCACGGGCGGCGGAGCGCCGTCCTCACGGCCCAGTACCTCGCGCAGATAGATGGACGCGCCCAGTTCGCCCTGGGTCTGGCCGATCAGGACCAGCGCATCGCCCTCGGCCATGGTCGAGAAGCCGGTCACCACATCGTAGTTGGGCAGCAGGCCGACGGCGCCCACGGTCGGGGTCGGCGGAATGGCGACACCGTTGGTCTCGTTATAGAGCGACACGTTTCCGCTCACGACCGGGAACACCAGTTCGCGGCAGGCCTCGGCCATGCCTTCGATGGCGCGCACGATCTGGCCCATGATCTCCGGGCGCTGCGGATTGCCAAAGTTCAGGTTGTCGGTGATGGCGATCGGACGGCTGCCGACGGCGGTCAGGTTGCGCCAGGCCTCGGCCACCGCCTGCTTGCCGCCCTCATAGGGGTCGTTCTGGACGTAGCGGGGGGTGCAGTCCGAGGTGATGGCCAGACCCTTGTCTGTGCCATGCACGCGCACCACGCCGGCGTCGGCGCCGGTCGAAGAGTCTTGAAGCGTGTCGGCCATGACGTGGCGGTCGTACTGTTCCCAGATCCAGCGCTTGGAGGCCATGTCGGGGCAGGCGACGACCTTCATCACCGCGTCGGCCCAGTTCTCGGGCGCGGGGATCTCGGCGTGGTTCAGCTTGGGCTGAAGCGCCGGCTGGACCCAGGGCCGGTCATACAGAGGCGCGTCGTCGAACAGGGGCGCCAGAGGCACGTCGCAGACGGTCTCGCCATGATGCTTCAGCACCAGATGACCGGTGTCGGTGGTCACGCCGATGATGGCGAAGTCCAGGCCCCACTTCTGGAAGATGCGATAGCCGACATCTTCGTAACCGGGCTTCAGCACCGCCAGCATCCGCTCCTGGCTTTCCGACAGCATCATCTCATAGGCCGTCATGCCGGTTTCGCGCTGGGGCACCTTGTCGAGGTTCAGTTCGATTCCGACGCCGCCCTTGCCCGCCATTTCGACCGAGGACGAGGTCAGGCCCGCTGCGCCCATGTCCTGAATGGCGGCGACGGCGCCCGAGGCCATCAGCTCCAGCGTCGCCTCGATCAGCAGCTTTTCGGCGAAGGGGTCGCCGACCTGGACCGTGGGGCGCTTGGCCTCCGACTCGTCATCGAACTCGGTCGAGGACATGGTGGCGCCGTGGATGCCGTCGCGACCGGTCTTGGACCCGAAATAGACGACGTCATGGCCCGCCTCCGGCGCGGCCGAATAATAGATCTCGTCGGCGCGCGCCAGGCCGACGCACATGGCGTTGACCAGGATGTTGCCGTTGTAACCCTTGTGGAAGTTGGTCTCGCCGGCGACGGTGGGTACGCCGACGCAGTTGCCGTAGCCGCCGATGCCCGAGACGACACCCTTGACCAGGCGCTTGGTCTTCTCGTGGCTGGGATCGCCGAAACGCAGGGCGTTCAGCAGGGCCACCGGCCGCGCGCCCATGGTGAAGACGTCGCGCATGATGCCGCCCACGCCGGTCGCCGCACCCTGGTAGGGTTCGATGTAGGATGGGTGGTTGTGGCTCTCCATCTTGAAGATGCAAGCGTCGCCGTCGTCGATGTCGATCACCCCGGCGTTCTCGCCCGGCCCGCAGATGACACGCTCGCCGGTCGTGGGGAACTTGCCCAGGTGGATCTTGGAGGACTTGTAGGAGCAGTGCTCGGACCACATGACCGAGAAGACGCCCAGCTCGACATGGTTGGGCTCGCGCCCCAGTCGGTCGAGGACGACCTGATATTCATTGGGGGCCAGGCCGTATTCGGCGGCCAGTTCAGCCATCGACTTCTGGGGGGTCTTTTGCGAAGCGCTCATGGGCGGCGCTTCTAGCCGCAGATGGGCCGAATGTCAGCCCGCGCGGCGCAAGAACGGGGAACATCGTCCATCGCAGGTGGTTGATTTCGTCGACAGCCAAAGGAGCCGCCATGACCGACACGCCCATCGACCCCGCCGCCACCCTCGAAGATGACGACCTGCCCGAGATCGCCGCCGACGACGCCGGCGCCTCCGCCCTGGCCGAACGGGCTCAGAAACAGGCCGATGACGCCGAGGAGGAAGAGGCGTGAGCAAGCCGCACACCGACCGCATCGTCCCGGCCTCGGGCCAGCAGATGGATCGTTCAAATGATCCAGAAACCACCGCAGAGATGGACGCCGCGGCGCCGCAAGCGGCTCTGGCCAGCCGGCGTCAGCGGCTGACCGGTTCGGCCGTCGGGATCGGCAGCGTCGGCTTCGATGAAACCGGCGCCTTCGACGTGGGTGCCGATGACCACGCGCCTCAGGACGACGCGGTCACCGACAAACCCTGAGTCTTAGCGAGCGCGTTCGACGCCGGGTCGCAGGCGGAAGGTCAGCAGCAGGCCGCCGATCAGCAGGACGATCGCGCCGGCCAGAGCCGTGAAGGCGACGGTCGGCTTGTCCGCCTGTTCGGCGACGAACGCGCCCAGAAGGCCCCAGGCCGTCGGCAGCGGATAGGCGAGGGTGCGCAGCACCGCCGTCACCGCCAGGGCGACGACTGTGACGGCGACGATGGCGACGATGGCCCACAGGTCAGGCGACAGGGCGGCGGGCAGGGCGTTGAACGCGGTCGCCGTCGTGATCAGGTTCAGCGGCGCAGCCACCGTGAGCCAGCCCGCCAGGGCCGCCAGCGGCCAGACCAGCAGGATGCGCTCACGATCGAACATCCTCAACGCGCGGATATGGCTGGATACGGCCAGCATCGGCAGCAACAGCGCGATCAGCGAGGCGAAAATCACGCCCACGCTGGCGGCCTTCAGGTTCAGGGCCGCCACGATGATCCAGAATCCAATGCCGAAGAAGGCGACGGCGGACGGCCGACCCATTCGACCCAGCAGCGGGCTTTCGCCCGTCTGGGGCAGGGCCTGACGGATCGCATAGGCCAGAATGCCGATATAGATCAGGCCCCAGATCGAGAAGGCGTAGCCCGCAACGCGCAGGGTGCTGTTGCCGTCTGCGGCGAACTCGGCCTGGTTCAGGCCCAGGCCGGCCAAGTTCTGCACCAGAGGTACGACGATCGCGAACAGGGCGGCGGCTAGGACGACCAGACGACGGGTGCGTTGGCGGGGCGTGGGACGGATGATGGAGGACATTCGATTTCCAATGCGACGCTTGTTTCCGCCTTTACGCCTCGCCACGCCAGAAGGTTCACCGCGAGCGGCAGAAAAGTGAAGCTTGCATTGGGTGCCGTCGGCGTCATTCTGCCCGACATGATGCTCAAAGCCTCCCTGCCGGCTCTGTTGATCGCATTGGTAATGGTCGCGGGCCAGGCGTCCGCGCAGACGACCGGAGCGCCGCTGCCCATTTCGGTCCAGACTGCCTGGTCACGTGTTCGAGCAGCCCTAACGCCTCAGCAGCAGGCCAATGAGGTGCGGGGCTTCCTGTCGGCGCTCGCCAACGAAAACGGGCGGCCGACGACGCCGGCCCTGGATGCGCGC
Source organism: Brevundimonas vesicularis (assembly GCF_032067225.1). Lineage (GTDB taxonomy): Bacteria > Pseudomonadota > Alphaproteobacteria > Caulobacterales > Caulobacteraceae > Brevundimonas > Brevundimonas vesicularis_F. Next base: position 31,717 of record NZ_DAMBJX010000006.1, read on the forward strand.
GATATCGCCTCGGGTCGCGCCGTGTCGCTCGACGACCCGTCCCTGCTGCAACGTCCGCAAGCGCATGAGGTCACGGTGACGGTGGACGGTCAGTTCCTGATCTTCCGTCCGCTGTCCCGCGCCAGTCTGGAGCCGTTTTTCGGCCGTTAGGAACAATCGGCCCGACCGCGTGGTTGTCAGATGCAATCCACACTTAGGAGCCCATCATGGCCGATACCGAAAACACCCAGCCCTCGCTCGAAGACGAAGTCGCCGCCAACCGCGCCATCGAACAGGGCCTCGGCGTCGGCGCCCGCGAGCTGGCCGCCCAGCGCGAACCCGGAGAAGGGGCTTTCGATGACGAAAACGCAGAAGACGATAAGATGGCGGACCTGTCCGACGGGCGCTCTCAAATCAAGGATGCCTGACCGGTTCTAGGGCTCAACCTTGAAGTTGACTAAGAAGCGAACCATCCGGTCAGCCAATGTCAAACCAGCTGCCGACGCTTCATCCGATAGCTTGAGCCGTGCTCGCGGCAACGACCTCTCAACCGCCTTCCACAAATCATATCCTGCTGGCTGCTCGCTTTCAGGCTGACACTCGGTCAACTGGCCCGAGGCGGTGACGACGCAAGAGAGCACAACGTAGCCCTCAAGCGGAGATCTGTCTTTGACGGGATTTGGGAAGGTAGGTCGTGGCATTGTTTGCCACTGAACTGTATTCGGCAGTCCGTCTTGACCATTGCCGTCAACTTCGGCTGCCCGGGTTTCGCGCGGATCAACCATCGGCCGACCGCAAGCCGTCAAGGTTTGTTCGATAGCAGTGCTCGACGGATCAAGCTCCATCACATAACGCGTGCGCGGCCCGCCGTTGTTTCCAGGCACAATAACCTGCAGCTTGCCGCCTTTCGCCAAATCGCGGGCGACCACGGCAGGGAGGCGACTGAACGCCATGCTGCGTTGCGTGCCCACAGTCCACACGGATGTGTAGGGCTGTTCTTGATCGCCGGCCTGGATCCCGAGTTCCCGCGACGTTGAACCTCTCGTGGCCTCAGGCAATCCGGTGATCAGCACGTCGTACGCATTATCAACGCAACGTGCTGCGATCGTCAGGCCTGAGGTGAAGTCGATCGTGGCCAGCACCGCCTTGCGTTCAGGGGCAGAAGTGAGAGTCCAGTCTTCACTCTGGGGCGTGATCTCCTGCGCGAAGGCAGGGGTGGTGGTGGCGACCGCCACAAGATAGGCGGAAAGTAAAAGAAGGCTTCGCATACGCTCAATGCGCACCAACTTGCGATTGCCGTCAAGCGGCCGTGTAGATGCTCTGGAACAAAGTTGCGCCGTCGGCGGAGCCGAGTTCGGCTTCGAAGGCGCGATCCGGGTGGGGCATCATGCCCAGGACGTTACCGCGCGCGTTCTGGATGCCGGCGATGTCGTTGACCGAGCCGTTGGGGTTGTCGACATAGCGGAAGACGACCTGGCCCTCGCCCTCGATCCGGGCCAGTGTCTCGGCGTCGGCGAAGAAGTTTCCGTCGCCGTTGCCTTGGGTCATCGTCACTTCGCGCTGGCCCTGATAGCCGGCGGTGAAGCGGGTCTGGCCGTTGGCGACGGTCAATGCGATCGGCTTGCAGACGTATTTCAGACCCTTGTTGCGCAGCAGGGCGCCGGGCAGCATTCCGGCCTCGCACAGGATCTGGAAGCCGTTGCAGATGCCGACCACCGCGACGCCGTCGTCCGCGGCCTTCTTGACCGCCTGCATCACCGGCGACTGGGCCGCCATGGCGCCGCAACGCAGATAGTCGCCGTAGGAGAAGCCGCCTGGGATGACGATCAGGTCCAGGCCCTGGGGCAGTTCGGTGTCGGCGTGCCACACCATCGAGACCGGCTCGCCGGTGGAGCGTTCGACGGCGACCTTGCAGTCGCGATCACAGTTGGAACCGGGGAAGACGATGACGGCTGCGCTCATGGCGCGGGCCTTTAGCAGGGTTCTTTCGCCTTGTCAGGCCGTCGCGCGCGCCCGGCCGGTCAGCCAGGCGATCAGGAAGATGACGAAGCCGCCCAGGGACAGGCCCATGCCGACCCAGCCGGTCGAGGCCCAGCCATAGCCGGCCGCGATCGCCATCCCGCCCAGCAGCGGGCCGATGGCGTTGGCCGTGTTGAACGCCGAATGGTTGAGCGCCGCCGCCAGGGTCTGGGCGTCGCCGGCGACATCCATCAGTCGCGTCTGCAGGATCGAACCCAGGCCGCCCCCGCCGCCGATCAGGAATACCACGACCATCACGGCCCACAGGTGGGGCGCCGCCAGCGGATAGAGGGCCAGCGCCGCCGCGCTCCACAGCAACAGGCCGCCCGCCGCCTTGAACCCCAGATGGTCCGCCGCCCAGGCGCCCAGGATATTGCCCAGGAACATGCCCACGCCGAACACGGCGAAAACCCAGGGGAGGACAGCCGTGCCGGCGCCCGTCACTGCCTCGAGCGTCGAGGCGAGATAGGCGTAGACTGCGAACATGCCGCCAAAACCAATGGCGCCCACGCCCAGCGTCAGCCAGACCTGACTGCGCTTCAGGGCGCCCAGCTCGCGCCAGGGGCTGGCGTCGGGGTGGGCCGGATCGCGCGGAGCGAACAGGGCGACCAGGGCCATTGTGATCACCGCCAGCACCCCCACGATGGCGAAGGTCCAGCGCCAGCCGTGGGCATGGCTGATGATGTTGACGACGGGCACGCCTAGAACGGTCCCGACCGTCAGCCCCATAAGGATGGTCGAGACTGCGCGCGTGCGAAAATGTAGCGGCACGATGGAGGCCGCGACCAGGGCCGCCACGCCGAAATAGGCCCCGTGCGGCAAGCCGCTGAGGAAGCGAAAGACCAGCATCCAATGGTAGGTCGGGGCCAGGGCGCTGGCCATATTGCCGATGGCGAACAGGGCCATGAAGGCGATCAACAGCAGCCAGCGTGGGTAGCGTGCGCCTAGGACCGCCAGGATCGGCGCGCCGACCACGACGCCGGCGGCATAGGCGCTGATGACATGGCCGGCGGTCGGCGCATCGACGCCAAGCCCGGCGGCGAAGTCCGGCAGGATGCTCATGGCCGCGAACTCGGTCACGCCGATCGCGAACCCGCCCATGGCCAGGGCGATCAGCACGAGGGCGACCGCCCCGCGCGAGCGGACGGGAAGGCGGGTGTCAAGGGCGGCGTCGGTCATGTTGCGCTGCAAACTAATCAGCGTTCATGACGCCACAAGGGCCACGCCGCCCTGCAACGATCACGCTTTGTTTTCGTAGGTGGCGGTGATCGACGCCTTGGCCAGGGTGTGGAAGTGCAGGTTGAAGCCGAATACGGCGCCGGAGTTGTCGGCCGTGACGTCCAGGCTTTCGACATCCACCGCAAAGACGGTGAAGATGTAACGGTGCGGGCCATGGCCGGGGGGCGGGGCGGCGCCGCCGAAGCCGGGCTGACCATAGTCGGTGCGGCCCTGGATGGCGCTGTGGGGCAGATGCCCGCCCGGCGAGCCGGCGCCGGCCGGCAGCTCTGTCACATCCGCCGGAATATTGGCCACCGTCCAGTGCCAGAAGCCCGAGCCGGTCGGCGCATCGGGATCATAGCAGGTGATCGCATAGCTCTTTGTGCCCTCCGGCGCGCCGGACCACGACAGTTGGGGCGATTGATTGCCTTTGGCGTGAACCTGGGCGTCCGGCAGCACGCCGCCGTCCTGGATGTCGGTGGAGGTGAGGGTGAAGGTCATGGGCGCTCCGTCAATCAAGCCGTCTGCTAAACTGGCGTCGATGCCGAAGGATGCAACCGTCTCCTTCCCGCGACATGGGAGAGGAGACAGCAGGCTTTACGCCGCCTCGATGCGGTAGCTTTCGATCACCGTATTGGCGAGCAGCTGCTCGCACATCTTCCTGGCTTCGCCTTGCGGGTCTTCGGCGCCGGCAAGGTCGAACTCGATCAGCTTGCCGACGCGGGCATTGGAGACGCCCGACCAACCCAGACCCTGCAGGGCGCCTTCGACGGCCTTGCCCTGAACATCCAGGACGCCGGGCTTGAGGAAGACGTGAACTTTTACCTTGGCCATCAGTGCAGTCCTCCCTGGATGACCGTCGGCATGCCTTTCATGATGCCCAGGCGACGCGCGACTTCGGTATAGCTTTCAATCACATTGCCCAGGTCGCGGCGAAAGCGGTCCTTGTCCAGCTTCTCGCCGGTCGAGGCGTCCCACAGGCGGCAGCTGTCGGGGCTGATCTCGTCGGCCAGCAGGACGCGGCTGAAGTCGTTTTCCCACACCCGGCCGAACTCGATCTTGAAGTCGACCAGGGTGATGCCGACGGCGCTGAACATGCCCGACAGATAGTCGTTCACCCGCACCGTCATCGCCAGCATGTCGTCCAGCTCCTGGGTCGAGGCCCAGTTGAAGGCGGTGATGTGCTCTTCGGTGACCATCGGGTCGTTGAGCTCATCCTTCTTGTAGTAGAATTCGATGATCGAGCGGGGCAGGGGCGTGCCTTCCTCGATGCCCAAGCGCTGGCTCATCGAGCCGGCGACGATGTTGCGGCACACGACCTCGAGCGGAATGATCTCGACTTCGCGGATCAGCTGCTCGCGCAGGTTCAGACGCTTGATGAAGTGGTTGGTCACGCCGATGCCGTTCAGGCGCGACATGATGAACTCGCTGATCTGGTTGTTCACCACGCCCTTGCCTTCGAGAACGGCCTTCTTCTGCGCGTTGAAGGCGGTAGCGTCGTCCTTGAAATACTGGATCAGGGTGCCGGGCTCGGGTCCTTCGTACAGGATCTTGGCCTTGCCTTCGTAGATCTTCTTGCGCTTGCTGTTCATGGTCCGGTCCCGGCTTACGGGCGCCCTCCAGAAACAAAAATCGCGCGGCCATATGTGGAGGGGGAAGACCCGGTCCTGGCGGCGCGTTTCGGAATCGTTCGGGCAGTCAATCTCGTTCGGGGTCTCCTTAGCCGAAGGCGGCCCTCGATACAAATGAGGATGGCCGGCGCTGCAATCATTGGGGACAGGATGTCCATGCGACGGAAGTCAGGTTGCGTTCGCGGGCGGGCGGTCTATAGACGGCGCTTGCCCCGACGTTAGCGGGGTGGACGGAGCTTTGCTGAGCGAAATGACGACCTTCGACGATCGGGAAAAGGCCTTCGAAGCCAAATACGCCCTCGATCAGGAGCAGGAGTTCAAGGCCATCGCCCGGCGCAACCGGATGCTGGGCCTTTGGGCTGCGGAAAAGATGGGCCTGTCGAGCGAAAGCGCGGACCAGTACGCCGCCGCCGTGGTGCGCGCCGATTTCGAGCAGCCGGGAGACGAGGACGTGTTCCGCAAGGTCGCCGGCGACTTCAAGGCCTCGGGCCTGTCGGTGTCGGAGGGCGAGATTCGCTCCAAGATCGACGAACTGGCCTCGATCGCTCGTGAGCAGATTCGCGCCGGCGAGTAATCGCTTCGGTCTTTGGACTGATCTGAGAATTCGAAAGGGCCGCACCCGGGGGAAAGTGCGGCCCTTTCTTCTTGCCGGGGACGTTGGGGGGATGTCTCACCCGGCGTACTGTGCGTCTCGCGCTCCTGAAGAACACCAGGGCCGAGATTTGGTTTCAGGCGTCGCCGCCTGAAACCAAATATTTTTTACGGCATCAGAACCGTGTCGACGACGTGGACGACGCCGTTCGATTGGCCCACGTCGGCCTGGGTGATCGTGGACTTGCCGCCCTTGGCGTCGGTGATGACCCAGGTGTTGTTCGGGCCGGCCGAAACCTTCAGTTCTTCACCCTGAACCGTCTTCAGCGTGGCGGTGCCGCCGTTGGCCTCGGCCTGGGCTGCGATATCGGCGGCCGTCAGGCGACCGGCGACCACATGGTAGGTCAGGATCTTGGTCAGATCAGCCTTCATCGCCGGCTGCATCAGGCTGGTGCGCGTCGCCTCGGGGATCTTGTCGAAGGCGGCGTTGTCAGGGGCGAAGACCGTGAACGGACCTGCGCCTTGCAGGGTGTCGACCAAGCCGGCGGCCTTCACGGCGGCGACCAGGGTGGTCAGGTTGGAGGCTTTGGAGGCGTTGGCGACGACAGTCTCGTTCGGGCTCATGGCAGCGCCGCCCACCATCGGGTCGGTCGCGGGGGCCATGGCAGCGCCGTCGGCCGGGGCCATGGCGGTCGATTCCGCCGGCGTCGTGGCGGCCGGCTCGTTGTTGTTGCAGGCGCCGAGCGCCATCAGCGCGCCGCCGGAGACGGCGACGAGCATAAGATTGCGAAGTTTGGTCATGTGTTTCGTTCCCTTTGGGCCGCTCTCAAGGCGGTAACGGGAACGTTACGCGCGACACCGCACAGTGGATGCATGCCGCGCGACAAGACATCGCAGCTTCACCATTCAGTTTTCGCGCGCACTTCTATGCTGCTTTGCAGCAAGAGACCTATCGTTCGATCAGATCAGTCAATGAATTCCAGATGTTCGCCTTGCCTGCCAGTGGAATGGCATGAGCCGGGCTGGATGAAGGCAGGTCGATAAGGCCAACCCCTGCGACGTCGCCGATAATGCGCCGTCCCAACTTGGCCGCCAGCTTGCCGTTGAAGGCGACCGCTCTCAGCCGCGGCAAGCTGCCGATCAGGCCGCGCAGATCAGCCGCCTCCGGCGAGCGGATCGCGGCATCCAGACTGCCCGACCTTTCCGCCGACGCAATCACATCCCACAGGCCCACGCCGCGCGCCTTCAATCGATCCAGCCGCTGCTCATAGCGAAGGGTTACAAGGTCCTCGCCCAACACCTCGCTGATCAGCGGCCAGAAGGCGTTGAGCGGATGGGCGTAGTACTGGGCCGCCTTCAGCGAGGCGTCGCCGGGCAGGCTGCCCAGGATCAACAATCGGGTTTCCGCATCGACGACGGGTGCGAACCCCAGCCTGCGACCGCCCGTATGGTCCGTCACTTGACCGGCGGGTCGTCGCGCAGCCAGCCGGTGATCGAGCGGCGCTTACCGCCTGCGTAGGCGGCGACTGGTGCCACAGAGTGCTGGCGGGGTGTCTTGAACACCGTCCAGACGTTGAAACCCGGCTTGAAGCCGCGTTCGATATCGCCGTTTGCGTCGTGAAACAGCAACTGGCCGCCCCAATCCGGCCGCCAATCGCGCGACAGCCCCAACGTATAGGCTGCCCGCCGCTCGCCGACGCCTGTGTCGTCGTGCTGGGTCAGGAAGTCGCCGGGCCGGAACCAGGTGGCTTGCGCGTCGATCTTGGTCACGCTCGTTTCGCCGGTCACGGCTTTGGCGAATGTTGTGAAGGGCGTGTCGTTGAAAAACTGCACCAGGGCGTGCGTCGCATGGCCCTCGTCCTTCCCGGTGAGCAAGGTCGTGATGATCGGATAGGCCAGATAGATGAAGGAGAAGCCGTCACGACCCTCCGCCAGCGCGCGCTGCATCTGTGCGCCGATCGCATCGCGGCCCATGGCGTGCATGTCTTGCGGCGACAGCAGCTTGCCGCCCTCCGGCGTCTTCAAGGACAGATGCCAAGACGTGTCGTGTTCGAGCGCAAGATCCAGCCATTCGGCGCTCGCCTCATCCAGCAGATCGGGCACCTGCACCATGCCGTCGCGCGCATAGGCCGCCGCATAGTCGCGGGGATCGAGCCGGGGATTGAGCCGGATTGTCTTGTTCAACGCGCATTGACCGTGATTGTCACGACCATCGTCCTGCCGACTGAAGATGCGGATGGAGCAGATTGTGTTTGGGCGATACAGCGCAGGGTTTCTAGATCGCGCACGCTCATATGACGGTCGTCAGTTAAGTCGCAGCCGCCCAACTGCCTGCCCGCACTCACCACGCATCGCATGTCTGTCTTGATCGAGCGCGAACCCTTGTGACGCCGCAGGCAGACTTCAGCCCGGGCGTCATCAGACAGCAGAGCGGTAGGTGCATACACCGACCAGCCGATGTAGCTGATCTCAGGCGTGTTGGCCTGAATGAACAGAGCGAGCAGCGCGGCGATCATGCCTCATTGAACACCCGCTTGAACACCACGTCCACGTTCTTGGTATGGTAGCCGAGGTCGAACAGGGCCTCGAGCTGGCCGGCGGGCAGGGTGACGCGTTCGTCGGCCTTCAGAAAATCCAGGAAAGCGCCTTCGCCGCGCCAGACCTTCATGGCGTTTTCCTGAACGGCGGCATAGGCGTCTTCGCGCGACACGCCGGCCTGTGTCAGGGCCAGCATGACCCGCTGCGAGTGCACCAGACCGCCCAGTCGGTCGATGTTCTTCTGCATGTTCTCCGGATAGACGTTCAGCCGCTCGACCACATTCGCCAGACGGTGCAGGGCGAAGTCCAGGTGGATGGTGGCGTCCGGGCCGATGCCCCGCTCGACCGAGGAGTGGCTGATGTCCCGCTCATGCCACAGGGCCACGTTCTCCATCGCGGGCGTGACGGCCGAACGGACCAGGCGGGCCAGGCCGGTCAGGTTCTCGGTCAGGATCGGGTTGCGCTTGTGCGGCATGGCCGACGAGCCCTTCTGACCCTTGTCGAAGAACTCCTCGGCTTCGAGGACTTCGGTGCGTTGCAGGTGGCGGATCTCGACGGCGAGACGCTCGACCGAGCTGGCGACGACGCCCAGAGCGGCGAAGAAGGCGGCGTGGCGGTCGCGCGGGATCACCTGGGTCGAGACAGGTTCGACGGTGAGGCCCATCTGGTCGGCGACATATTGCTCGACCGCCGGATCGACGTTGGCGAAGGTGCCGACGGCGCCCGAAATGGCGCAGGTGGCGATTTCTTCCTTGGCGGTGATCAGGCGGCGTTTGGCGCGCTGGAACTCGGCATGATAGCCGGCCAGCTTTAGGCCGAAGGTGACGGGCTCGGCGTGGATGCCGTGCGAACGGCCCACGGTCGGGGTGTATTTATGCTCCTTAGCGCGTGTCTCCAGCGCGGCCAGAACCCGATCGACGCCCTCGATCAGCAGGTCCGAAGACCGCGCCAGCTGGACCGCGAAACAGGTGTCCAGCACGTCCGAAGAGGTCATGCCCTGGTGCAGGAAACGGGCTTCTTCGCCGACGATCTCGGCGACGTGCGTCAGGAAGGCGATGACGTCGTGTTTGGTGGTGCGTTCGATCTCGTCGATGCGGTCGGCGTCGAAGGTCGCATCCTTGCCCTTGGCCCAGATGGCGTCGGCCGATTCCTTGGGGATCACGCCCAGCTCGGCCATCTTCGTGGCGGCGTGGGCCTCGATCTCGAACCAGATCTTGTACTTGGTTTCCTGGGACCAGATGGCGGCGGCGACGGGGCGGGAGTAGCGCGTGATCATGGGCGGGTCGTGTCGGTCGTGGGGGGCGCGGAGTCAAGGTTTGCGGGACGGCGCGGTTGACTTTGCCGGCCGTTGTCCCAGATTCAGCGCGCTTTCAGGAGGACGACCTCCCCCACATGGGACCAACGCCGGGACGACCCGACGTCATGCAGGGAGAATGTCATGGCCTGGGTATTCCTTTTTTTCGCCGGTCTGCTCGAAGTCGTCTGGGCGTTTCTGATGAAGGCGTCGGCCGGCTTCACGCGACCGTGGCCGACCGTGGGCATGATCGTCTTCATGATCGGTTCGTTCGGTCTGCTGTCGCTGGCGATGAAGACCCTCCCGCTGGGCACGGCCTACGCCATCTGGACCGGCATTGGCGCGGTCGGCGCCTTTGTGGTGGGCGCGGTCTTTCTAGGCGAGCCGCTGACGCCGCTCAGGATCGCGGGCGTCGCCCTGGTCGCATCGGGCCTGGTTGTGCTGAAGCTGGCGGCGAGCCATTGATGGCGGCGACAGGAGACGCGTGATGGAACTGGTGATCGGCGACAAGGCCTATTCGACGTGGTCGCTGCGGCCGTGGCTGGTGCTGAAACATTGCGGCGCGGTCTTCGACGAGATCATCGTGCCGCTGAACCAGCCCGACACCGATCAACGCATCCGTGAACATTCGCCGTCCGGCCTTGTCCCGGTGCTGAAGGTCGAGGGCGAGGTGATCTGGGATTCGATGGCCATCGCCGTCTGGGCCGCCGAACGCTATCCCGAAGCGCGGCTCTGGCCGTCGGACGCCCATGCGCGCTGGCTGGCGCGTTCGGCGGCGTGCGAGATGCATGGCGGCTTCACCGCCCTGCGCACGGCCTGTTCGACCGGCCCGGATCACTGGATGGTCGGCCCCAGCCGCGCATCCGCGCCGGACCATCCGGGCCTGGCCAAGGATCTGCGCCGGATCGTCGAACTGTGGCGGAGCCTGCGTGACCGGTTCGGCGCGAGCGGGCCGTATCTGTTCGGCGACTGGTCCGTGCCGGACGCCTTTTTCACGCCGGTCGCCGCCCGCATCCGCCATTTCCAGCTGGACCTCGCCGCCCACGGAGACGACGGCACGGCCCAGACCTATGCCGAGACCTTGCTGGCCCATCCCCACTTTCTTGAATGGGAAGCAGACG
>NZ_DAMBJX010000006.1:42117-78984 GCF_032067225.1 Brevundimonas vesicularis
CCATCCCGGCTGACGCAGCGTTAAGTGGACGCTGTTATCTCTATGGGCATGACGAGCCCGATCCTGCCCAGCCCTCCGACCCAAGCCGCTGCGCGCGGCCTCAATCCGGTTGTGGCCTATGGACTTGCGGCCCTGGTCGGGGCGGCGTTTTGGGCCAGCCTGCTGTTCGCGGTCTTCTAAAAGGTCAGCGCGCGCCGGCGATGGGCGTGGTCTCGGCGATCAGAACCGGCTCGGCCTGCAGCGGCGGGGCCACGTAATCCAGAGCCATCGGCACGGCGCGCGCGCCCGACGCGACAGCGTCCAGCGTCTTCAGCGGGCCGCCGAACAAGCGCTGATAGATCCAGTAGCTGGCCATGACCTTTTCGACGTAGTCGCGCGCCTGGGGCACGTCGATCGTCTCGATCAGCAGCAGGGGATCGGCGTCCGCGCCCAACTTCCTGACCGCCGCCAGCATCGGCCCAGGCCCGGCGTTGTAGGAGGCCACGGCCCGCAGCAGATCGCCCTGGAAGGCCGGCAGGGCCAGCATCTTGTTGATGTAGGCCTGGCCGACACGCATGTTGACCGCCGGAACCAGCAGCTTGGTCGGGTCCGAGACGAAGGTGCGATCGCCGGTCATCTCGGCCGCCGTCGTCGGCATGACCTGCATCAGCCCATAGGCGCCGACGCTGGAACGGGCGTTCGGATTGAAGTCGGTCTCCTTGCGCGCCAGGGCGTAGACCAGCGCCCGCTCGATGACGAAGCCGCCTTCGGGCGCCAGGTCCGGCATCGGATAGCGGGTCGCATCGATGCGCGTGGCGTCGCCATTGTTGACCGGCAGAATGGCGCGCGCCAGGGCGGTCCACATCTTGGCCGCATCGCCGACGGCGGTGCGCAGCCCGGACCGCAGCTCGGTCTCGGCATCGGCGTTCCGCCCGACCTCATAGAAGGCGACGGTGCGTTTGGCGCGGGCATCGGCCTGGACGAAGGCTTCCAGGGCGGTCGGTTCGACGGCGGCGCTCTGGGGCACATACGCGGCGCGGCGCAGGCGTGGCTCGGCCTCGTAGGGGCGGGGCCCCATGTTCTCGATCGTCGGCTCTTCTCCCAGCTGACGCAGGGCGATCTGGCCATAGAAGGTGGCAGGCCACTGGGCCGACAGGCGCAGATAGTCGGTGACGCGATCCTGGCGACCGGACTGGGCGGCGGCACGCGCGGTCCAGAAGGCGGCGCCGGCGCGGACCCAGGCGTCCTCGGTCGGATCGTTGGCGACGCGTTCGAAGGCGGCGAAGGATTCGTGGAACTGGCCCAGACGCCATTCCGCCAGGCCGACCGTCCACCAATCACCGATCTGGCGCCCCAGGGCCGAGGCGCCGGTCAGGTCGTTGTTGTTGTAGGCGACGCGCGCCGCCTTGGCCGGATCGGTGACGCCGCCGTCGCCGGACACGGCGCTGACCAGACTGTTCCAGGTGCGGCCCAGCCCGCCGCCAGGACGCACCGGCTCGGGCGCGCCGTCGGGGCGACGACGCAGCGCCAGCGTATAGACCCGGTCCGCGCACGGCAAATCCGAATAGGTCTCAAGCCAGGCCGTCAGCTCTTCGTAGGTGGCGACATGATCGGGATGAAACAGGCTCTCGAACTCGACCTGACCCAGCAGCACGCGGTCCTGCGCCTGACGGGCCGCCATGCGGGCCGTCTCGATGTCGCCGCGGCGCAGGGCGTCAAAGGCGGTGGTGTAGGAGATTCTGTCGGCCGAGCTCAGCGCGGTGGGACGTCCGGAACCGGCACTGGCCTCGGCGGTTGACCCGTAGGGCGTCTCGGCGGTCGCGGCCGTCGTGGCGGCGCAGAACGCAAGAACAAGCGTCGACGCGAGGATCGCGCGGCGGAACAGAAACATAAGCGGCGGCCCCCTCGTTGGCGACGCGCGTAAGCTACGGGCGCGTGTATGGCGATCGGTCGTCAGCATGCGAACATGCCGCGATTAGCCTTGTTCTTCAACCGAGTCCGTTTCAAGGCGAACGGCCAGCGAAAGTAGGTCGCTCCAGACCTGTCGTTTCGCTTGTGGCTGACGCAGCAAAAAGGCGGGATGCAGGGTCGGCATGACGGGCGCCGACACCGCCCCTTCCAGCAAGCGCCATTCCTTCCAGTTGCCGCGCAGCTTCATGATGCCTTCTTCGGCGCCGAGCACCGACTTGGCCGAGGCTGCGCCCAGCAGCAGCACGGCCCTGGGCTTCAGCAGGGCGAAGGCGCGCTCGACGAAGGGCGCGCATACCGCCTGTTCCTGCGGGCTGGGGGTGCGGTTGCCGGGCGGACGCCAGAAGACCGTGTTGGTGATGAACACCTTGTCAGTCAGGCCTGCCGCCGCGAGCATCCGGTCCAGCAACTGCCCGGCCTTGCCGACGAATGGCTGGCCCGCCCGGTCCTCATCTCCGCCTGGACCTTCGCCGATAATCAGGATCGAGGCGTTGGGGTTGCCGCGTCCGAACACCGATTGCGTCGCGCCCATGCCGCGCAGCGGACAGCCCTCGAACGCCGCGACCGCCGCCGCCAGATCCTGAAGCGTCGCGGCGCCAGCGGCCAGCCGCCGCGCCTCGGCGAGGGCGTCATCGGCGTTGACGCCGGCTAGTGGCATGACGACCGAGGCCGTCGCCCTCTGCACCGCCTTGACGGCCGGCGGCGGGGCGACGTGGGTGTGATCGACGGGCGCATCGCCACAGCAGGCGTCGACCCCCGCATCCCGCCAGAAGGCGAGCAGGCTTTCGACTGCAGCGATGTCATGGGGTTGCGCGTTCATGTCTCGAACCACCGATAAGCCTTGACCGCCCTCGCGTCACCTTCCGATAAGCGGCATAACCACACAGATAACCGGGATTCAGGGGAAACCATGGCCGAAGACGCCATCGAAGGCGGCGCGGAAAACGCCCGTCAGGACGCCATCATCGACAATCTGCCGCCGCTGGAGGCGCTGAACGGCGTCGAGCGCGAGATCATGGAATATGATGTCGTGATCGTCGGCGGCGGTCCGGCCGGCCTGTCGGCGGCCATCCGCCTGAAGCAGCGCGCGGAAAAAGATGGCAAGGAAATCACCGTCGCCGTTCTGGAAAAGGCGGCCGAGGTCGGCGGTCACATCCTGTCGGGCGCGGTCATCGATCCCAAGGCGCTGAACGAGCTGTTCCCCGACTGGAAGGAACGCGGCGCGCCGCTGGAAACGCCGGTCACAAAGGACAAGTTCCTGCTGCTGGGCCCGCAAGGGTCGGCGTCGCTGCCCATGCCGCTGATGCCGCCCTTCATGCACAATCACGGTTGCTACATCGCTTCGCTGGGCAACGTCACGCGCTGGCTGGGCGAGCAGGCCGAGGCCCTGGGCGTCGAGGTCTATCCCGGCATGGCCGCCAGCCACGTCGTCTGGGAAGAAGAGACGGGTCAGGTGAAGGGCGTCGTCGCTGGCGTCTTCGGCATCGACCGCGAGGGCAAGCCGACCGGCGACTTCCAGCCCGGCATCGAACTGCATGGCAAATATGTCTTCATCGCCGAGGGCGTGCGCGGCTCCCTGGCCAAGACCATCATCGCCAGGCACAAGCTTCAGGACGGCAAGTCGCCCCAGAAATACGGCATTGGCCTGAAGGAGCTTTGGCAGGTGCCCGCCGAACAGCACCAGCCGGGGCTCGCCCAGCATTCGACCGGCTGGCCGTTGGACGAACACACCGGCGGCGGCAGCTTCCTTTATCACTTCGGCGACCGTTACGTGGCCGTCGGCTATGTGGTCCACCTGAACTACAAGAACCCGTTCCTGTCGCCATTCGACGAGTTCCAGCGGTTCAAGCACCATCCGTCCATCGCCCCGCATCTGGAAGGCGGCACGCGCATCTCGTATGGCGCCCGCGCCATCACCGAGGGCGGGTTGCAGTCGATCCCGAAGCTGAGCTTCCCCGGGGGCGTGCTGATCGGCTGTTCGGCCGGCTTCGTGAACGTGCCCCGCATCAAGGGCAGCCACAACGCCATGAAGACCGGCATGCTGGCCGCCGACGCCGCTTACGAGGCCGTTCAGGCCGGGCGCGCGGGCGACGAACTGGTCGAATACCAGACCGCCTTCGAAAAGAGCTGGGTCTACAAGGAGCTATCGGTCGTCCGCAACACCAAGCCGCTGCTGTCCAAGTTCGGCACGACGCTGGGCGGGGCGCTGGGCATGTTCGACATGTGGTGCCGCACCCTCTTGGGCGGCCTATCGCCGATCCCGACACTGAAGCACGAAAAGACCGACGCCGCCTCGACCGGTCTGGCCGCCGACCACAAGGCGATCGCGTATCCCAAGCCGGACGGCAAGCTGTCGTTCGACAAGCTGTCTTCGGTGTTCATCTCCAACACCAACCACGCCGAGGACCAGCCGGCCCACCTGAAGCTGCTGGATCCGTCGATCCCGATCCGCGTCAACCTGCCCAAATACGGCGAGCCGGCGCGGCTTTACTGCCCCGCGGGCGTGTACGAGGTCGTCTATGGCGACGAGGCGGCCAAGGCCGATCCGCGCTTCGTCATCAACGCCCAGAACTGCGTCCACTGCAAAACCTGCGACATCAAGGATCCGTCGCAGAACATCGTTTGGACCACGCCCGAAGGCGGCGGCGGTCCCAACTATCCGAACATGTGACGGAACGGGGCAGGGGCGGCGTTCCGCCCTTGCCCGCCGCTGCAAAAGCGTGAAGGGTCCGGGCATGATCGCCTCCCGTTCTCGCCTGTTCGCCGCCTCCCTGACCGTCCTCGCCTTGGCGCTTGCCGGCCATGCCTCGGCTCAGGAAACAACCCCGCCCGCCCCGACGCCGGAGACCCATCCGCCGGCCGTCATCCTGGAGCCGGGCCAGACGGCGCCGGGCCAGACTGCACCGGCTCAGGCCGCACCAAGTCAGGCGCCGGCCGAGGCCGCGCCCGATCCTCGCATCATCATCACCGATATGCCCGTGACGCCGGCGATCCCGGCCGTCTGGGCGCCGATCCCGACGAACGCCGAGGGCCGCAGCGCCTATGGTCTTTATCTGGCCGGCAAGCTGGCCCTGATGCAGGGCGAGGGGGCGACCGGCTCGGACTATCTGGCCCAGGCGGAAAGGCTGACGCCGGAACAGCCGCGCGTGCGCGAACAGGCCTTCACCTCCGCCCTGCTGACCGGCGATCTGGATGTGGCGGCCGCCCTGGCCCCGACCGATGCGACCGCATCTCCGGCGTTTGTCGAGGGCGGGCGGCTGGTGCGTCTGGTGCAGGACTTCGTGCGCGGCGACGCCAGGACGCCGAACGCCGAACTGGCCCGCCAGCCCATCGGCGCGCCGCACGCGCGCGCCGGTCTGCTGGTCGCGCCGTGGATCGCGGCGGCGGCGGGCGACTGGGCCCGGGCGCTTCAGCCGGTCCCGACCGCCGGCGATCCCCTGACCCTGGCCTTCGCCCGCATCAATCGCGCCGCCCTGCTCGAAAAACGTCGCGACTATGCCGAGGCCGAGGTCGAGCTGAAGGCCGCGTCCGAAGTCGCCGGCGTCGGCGCCCTGTTCAAACGCCCCTATGGCGAGTTTCTGGAACGGCGCGGTCGCCGCGACGACGCCGTCGCCCTGTATGAAGCCGCCATGGCGGTCCAGCCCGTCGATCCGGGCGTGGCCCGCGCGCTGCAACGGCTGAAGGACGGCGGCCGCCCGCCTGCCTTGCCCGACTTCCGTGAAGGCGCCGCCCAAGGCCTGATCACCGCCGCCGCCCAGGCCTCGGTCGAGCGCGGCAACGAGTTCGCCGCGGTCTATCTGCGCCTCGCCCAGAACCTGCACGACGATGACGAGACGGAATATCAGCTGGCCCAGGTGCTTTCCCGCGCCGGGCTGAAATCCGCCGCCCGCAACGCCCTGTCGCGGGTCGGGACCGCCGATCCGCAGCTCTACGCCGCCGCCCGCGCTCAGCTGGCCGTGGCGCTGGAGGAAGACGGCCAGTCGCAGGACGCGCTCACCGAACTGCGCCGCGCCGCCGCCGCCAGCCCCGAGGATCGGCAGATCGCCTTGGTCTTGGCCGGTCAGCTGATGCAGCTGAAACAGCATGACGAGGCGCTGACCCTGCTGGACGGGCCGCTTCTGAACACCGCTGATCAGGGCGCCAGCGTCCACTTCCTGCGCGGCGCTGCCTATGAGGCGCTGGGTCGTGTTCCCGAGGCCGAGGCCGAACTGTGGGCCGCGCTTCAGACCGCGCCGAACGACGCCGACATGCTGAACTACCTCGGCTATCTCTGGGTCGATAAGGGGCTGCGCGTCCAGGAAGGCGCCGAAATGATCGCCCGCGCTCATGCGCTGGAGCCCGACAACGGCAACATCCAGGATTCGCTGGGCTGGGCGCAGTTCAAACAGGGCCAGTACGAAACCGCCGTCAATACGCTGGAAGAGGCTGTCGACAAGGAACCGTCCAACGCCGAGATCAATGATCACCTCGGCGACGCCTATTGGAAGGTCGGCCGTCAACGCGAAGCCGTCTGGCTGTGGAATCGCGTCCTGGTGCTGGAGCCTGAACCCGAACGTCGGGCCGAGGTCGAACGCAAGATCGCCAATGGGCTGGACGGCGCGCCGAGCGCTCAGGGCGTCGCGCAATAGGTCATGCCTGCCCTGACCGCCCTGGCGCCGGCCAAGATCAATCTGTTCCTGCACGTCGGCGCGGTGGATGCTGACGGCTATCATCCGCTGTCCAGCCTGGTCGCCTTCGCCGATGTTGGAGATCGCGTGTCGGTCGAGCCGGCGGATCGTCTGTCGCTGACGGTCGACGGGCCTTTCGGCGGCGGGCTGGGCGCGACGGACGACAACCTGATCCTGCGCGCCCTGCGTCAGTTGGGCGAGGCCTGCGGCATCGGAGCGCCGAAACTGAAGGTCACGCTGGACAAGCGCCTGCCCATCGCGGCGGGGCTGGGCGGCGGATCGTCCGATGCGGGCGCGGCGCTGAAACTGGCGCGCGACGTCCTGGCGCTCGATCTCAGTGACGCCGCGCTTGAGGCGGTCGCGGGCGTCGTCGGCGCGGACGGGCCTATGTGTCTTCGGATGCGCACTGCCTGGGCCGAGGGGAGGGGAGACGTGCTGACCGACGAACCCTGCCTGCCGCCCCTACCGGCCGTCCTGTTCAACCCCGGCGTCCCCTCGCCGACCGGCGCCGTCTACCGGGCCTACGACGCAGGGCCGGTGCGAGCGGCCGACAGACCCGCGCCGCCCCTGGACTGGTCCATCGCCGCCGTCATCGAATGGCTGTCGGCGCAGCGCAACGATCTTGAAGCGCCTGCGCTGGCCCTGACGCCGGCGATTGACGCGGGCCTGTCGACGATGGCGGCGACGGACCAGGCCGCCCTGACCCGCATGTCCGGCTCAGGCGCGACGGTGTTCGGTTTGTATCCCAGCGACGACGCGGCCCGATCCGCTGCGCACGCCTTGTCTACTGCTCATCCCGAGGCCTGGGTCAAAGCAACACGGCTATCCGTACAGCAACGCTGAAGCTTTGTGGCCGAATACCGGCGATCAGGTTGCGAAACCGGCGATTTCGCCCAGGTCTCGCCCAGATCATCACAAACGTTACGCATTGTTTCGAAATCTCGGAACCAGATCACGGCGTTCTGATTTGAGTCGGCAGTTCCGATGTCTGGAACGGGTCGCCTTCTCCCCCGCGGCGATCCTCAAACAGGAAAAAGGAAATCGCCATGCTTCGTGCAAAACTGCTTGCCGCCACCGCCGTCGTCAGCCTGATGGCCGCCCCCGCATTCGCCCAGGACATGACCTCCCCGGCGACCACGACGACGCCCGCCCCCGCGACCATGCCGCAAACCGGTCCGGCCATGCCAGCCATGCCGCAGACGCCGGCGCCGACGGCTGAGGCCGCCGCGACCACGACCACGACTGCAGAGACGACCACGCCTGTCGCCGGCGAAACCGTCGTCGACAAGCTGAAGGCCAGCGGTCAGTTCACCACCCTGCTGGCCGCGCTGGACGCCGCCCAGCTGACCGAGACCCTGGCCAGCCGCCCGGCCATCTCGATCTTCGCTCCGACCGACGCCGCCTTCGCCGCCGTGCCGGAGGCCGAGCGTACGCGTCTGATGGACCCGGCAAACGCCGCCGAACTGCGCCAGCTGCTGCTGTATCACGTCATCGTCGCCGACGTGACGCCCGACCAGATCATGGGCAAGAAGGGCGGCGTAGAGACGGCCGCCGAGAGCCAGGTTCTACTGGACGGCACCGGTTCGGCCATCAAGGCTGACGGCGCGACGGTCGTCAGCGCCGAGTTGGACGCCTCGAACGGCGCCATCTTCCCGATCGACAAGGTCCTGAACCCGGCGAATTCCATGGCCGCCATGGGTGATGAAGAGGCCGCCGCGCCCGCCGAAACCGCTGCTCCGGCCGCTGAGGCGACGCCGGCTGCTGAAGCGACGCCGGCCCCGACCGCGCCCAACGGCCAGCCCGCCGCGATGACGACCACCACGTCCTCGTCGCCGGTCGTCAATCCGACTGACGGTCAGGTCGACACCCCGGCCACGCCGCCGGTTGATGCGGCTGATCCCGCCGCCGACGGCGCGGCCGAAGCCAAGCCGACCCCGAACTGATCAGGGTCGACCACGCGCTCGCTCGGTAGCGTGTTGAAGCGGAAGGCGGCGGGCCCTATGGTCCGCCGTCTTTTTTGCAGCCCTCCCCACGAGCCCGATTTGACCACCTCGACCGAGCCGCTCGCGTTTCAGGACCTGATCCTGACGCTCCACCGCTATTGGGGCGAGCAGGGCTGCGCCATTCTGCAGCCCTATGACATCGAGGTCGGGGCCGGCACGCTGCATCCCGCCACCGTCCTGCGCGCGCTCGGCTCCAAGCCGTGGAAGGCCGCCTATGTCCAGCCCAGCCGCCGCCCCGGCGACGGCCGCTATGGCGAAAACCCCAACCGCCTCCAACACTATTACCAATACCAGGTCATCCTGAAGCCGAATCCGGACAACCTTCAGGAGCTGTATCTGGGGTCGCTGGCGGCCATCGGCATTGATCCGAAACTGCACGACATCCGTTTCGTCGAGGACGACTGGGAAAACCCCACCGTCGGCGCCTGGGGTCTGGGCTGGGAGGTCTGGTGCGATGGGATGGAGGTGACGCAGTTCACCTACTTCCAGGGCGTCGGCGGCATTGAGGTCGATGTGGTGTCGGGCGAGCTGACCTACGGGCTGGAACGTCTGGCCATGTACGTCCAGGGCGTGGACAACGTCTATGATCTGAAGTTCACCAAGGAGGGCCTGACCTATGGCGAGGTCTTCCTGGAGAACGAGCGCCAGCAGTCGGAAGCCAACTTCCACGGCTATGACGTCGACGGTCTGAAGCGCCGGTTCGAGGACATGGTGGGCGAGGTTCAGCGCCTGCTGGACATGCGCGGGCCGCAGGATCAGCCGCTGGTCCTGCCCGCCTACGATCAGGTTCTGAAGGCCAGCCACCTGTTCAACCTGATGGACGCCCGCGGGGCCATCGCCGTGGCCGAACGCCAGAGCTACATCGGCCGCATCCGCGAACTCTGCAAAGCCTGCGCCCTCGCCTACGTCGAACAAGAGCGGAAAACCGCCTGATGCCCCAACTTCTCCTCGAAATCTTCTCCGAAGAAATCCCCGCCCGGATGCAGCAGGGCGCCGCGCGCGACCTTGAGCGGATGGTCTCCGACCGTCTCAAGGCCGCCGGCCTTACGTGGGAGGCCCTGACGACCTATGCTGGTCCGCGCCGCCTGACCTTGGTGATCGACGGCTTGCCCACGGCCACGCCGGACCGCGAGGAACAGGTCAAGGGCCCGCGCGCCTCGGCCCCGGAACAGGCGCTGGAAGGCTTCCTGCGCAAGACCGGCCTGACGCGCGATCAACTGAGCGAGCGCGACGGCGTCCTGTTCGCCGTCCTGTCGTCCAAGGGCCGCGCCACGACCGATCTGGTCGCCGAGACGGTCGATCAGGTCGCCCGCACCTTCCCCTGGCCCAAGTCGATGCGCTGGGGTTCCGGCACGCTGCGCTGGGTGCGTCCGATCAAGCGCATCCTGTGCCTGTTCGACGGGAAGGTGGTGCCGTTCGAGATCGACGGGATTCAGAGCGACGCGATCACCGAGGGCCACCGCTTCCTGGGTTCCGGCGAGCTGCTGCGCGTCAGCGACTTCGTCGATTACCGCACCCAACTGGAAAAGAACTTCGTCCTGCTGGACGTCGCCGACCGCAAACTGCGCATTCTGGAACAGGCCAAGGCCGCCTGCGCCGCGCGCGGCCTGGTGCTGGTCGATGACGACGGTCTGCTGGACGAGGTGGCGGGTCTGGCGGAATGGCCGACCCCGATCCTGGGCGACATGGACCCGCAGTTCCTGGCCCTGCCGCCAGAAGTCGTGCGCCTGTCGATGAAGGTCCACCAGAAGTATTTCGCTGTCCGCGATCCGTCCAAGGATGGCCTGGCTCCCAACTTCCTAGTCGTCGCCAATGTCGAGGCGACCGACGGCGGCAAGGCCCTGGCCGCCGGCAACAGCCGCGTCCTGTCCGCCCGCCTGAACGACGCCCGCTTCTTCTGGGACGAGGATCAGAAGGTCGGCTTCGACGCCTGGAACGCCAAACTGTCCGGCGTCACCTTCCACGCCAAACTGGGCACATTGGCCGAGCGCGTCGAGCGCATCGCCGCCCTGGCCCGCGAGATCGCGCCGCTGGTCGGCGCCGACGCCGACGAGGCCGAAACCGCCGCCCGCCTGTCCAAGGCCGATCTGCTGTCGGGCATGGTCAGCGAATTTCCGGAACTGCAGGGGATCATGGGCGGCTATTACGCCCGCCTCGCCGGCCACTCCGACGCGATCGCTGACGCCGTGCGCGACCACTACAAGCCCCAAGGCCCTGCCGACACCGTCCCGACCGCGCCCGTCACGGTCGCCGTCGCCCTGGCCGACAAGCTGGACACCCTGGTCGGCTTCTTCGCCATCGACGAGAAGCCGACGGGGTCGAAGGACCCGTTCGCGCTGCGCCGCGCGGCGTTGGGGGTGATCCGGCTGGTGCTGGAGAATGAGGTGCGGCTGAAGCTCTTCGATGTCGCTCGGATTGCCGCTCACATCGGCGCGAAGATCGAATTTCCGCTCATTCCATATGACGGCACGAATGGCCCGGAATTTGAGGCCAATGCGGCAGCATATCGAGCGTTCTCCGAAGCAGGCCGAGACTACTATGGTCGGGAAACAGCTTTGAATCCCGGTGCCATCGCTTTGATTGCCTTCTTCGCCGACCGCCTAACCGTTCTTCTCCGCGACCAAGGCCAGCGTCACGACCTCGTCGCCGCCGTCTTTGCTCTGGGCGACGACGACCTCGTCCGCATCGTGCGTCGGGTGGAGGCGCTGGCCGCCTTCCTCGCCACGGATGACGGCGCCAATCTGCTGGCCGGCTACAAGCGCGCCTCCAACATCCTGCGCGCCGAGGAGAAGAAGGGGCCCCTGCCCACCGGCATGGTTCAGACCGGCCTGCCGAACCAGCCCGAGGCCGAGACCACCCTGGCCTTCGCCGTCGGCGCCGCGCGCACCGCCGTCGAGGCCGCGCTGGAGACCGAGGACTTCGCCGCCGCCATGACGGCCCTGGCGCGCCTGCGCGCGCCCGTGGACCGCTTCTTCGACGAGGTTCTGGTCAACTCCGATGTCCCCGCCGAACGCGAAAACCGCCTGAAGCTGCTGGGCCAGGTCCGCGACGTCATGGGCCAGGTCGCCGACTTCGGCCAGATCGCGGGGTAGGGCAGAACCCCTCCGTCACGGCGCAAGCGCGCCGCGCCACCTCCCCATTTCATGGGGAGGAGACAGGATGTTTCAGTCTCGGATTCGGTCTCTCGCCCTGTCGGCGATGAAATCGAGCACGTCGCCCAGGTCCACCCGCACCGGTTCGGCCGAGACGCGGATGACGGCAATGCCCTGGGTCGCAAGCCAGCGCGTGCGTCGGGCGTCGTGTTCGCCTCGGCCTTCATGGCTTTCGCCATCCACCTCGACGGCCAGCATCGCCTCGGCGCAATAGAAGTCGAGCACATAGACGCCCGCCGGATGCTGACGGCGAAATTTCAGCCCACCCAGCGCCCGGCGGCGCAGGTGGACCCACAGTCGGGCTTCGGGCGGGGTCAGGGCGCGGCGCAGGATGCGGGCGCGCGAGACGGAGCCTTCGTGCGTCAAGAACCCCTCCACCGCTTCGCGGTCCCCCTCCCCATTTCATGGGGAGGAGACGATGACGTCAAGGTTGTGCGCGCACGTCGCCTGGAAACCGCCCACCCCCTCACGCATTGTTACATCCGCAATGGTCAAGGCCGCTCTCACGCGCTAGATCATGCTGCATGTGCGAGCGGGGCCAACCCGCCGGACGATCCGAAAAGCTCAGGGACTGCATGATGACTCAGTGGGTGTACGGCTTCGGCGGAGGCTCCGCCGACGGCGACGCGTCGATGAAGAACCTTCTTGGCGGCAAGGGCGCCAATCTGGCGGAAATGTCGTCGCTGGGTCTGCCGGTTCCTCCGGGCTTCACCGTCACCACCGAGGTCTGCACCCACTATTACGCCAACAACGAGACCTATCCGGCCGATCTGGACGCTCAGGTCCAGGCCGCCCTGGCCAAGGTCGAGGGCGTGGTCGGCAAGACGTTCGGCGATGTCGAAAACCCGCTGCTGGTCTCGGTGCGGTCCGGCGCGCGTGCGTCGATGCCGGGCATGATGGACACGGTGCTGAACCTGGGCCTGAACGACCAGACGGTCGAGGGTCTGGCCAAGCTGTCGGGCGACCGTCGCTTCGCCTTCGACAGCTATCGCCGCTTCATCACCATGTATTCCAACGTCGTGCTGGGCCTCAGCCACGACGATTTCGAAGAGGTGCTGGACCAGCACAAGGATCGCCTGGGCGTCACGGTCGACACCGACCTGACCGCTGCCGACTGGGAGAAGGTGGTCGCCGACTACAAGGCCGTGGTCGAGCGCGAACTGGGTCACGCCTTCCCGCAGGATCCCAAGGACCAGCTGTGGGGCGCCGTGGGCGCCGTGTTCGAAAGCTGGATGAACGACCGGGCGAAATTCTATCGCCGCATGCACGACATTCCCGAAAGCTGGGGTACGGCGGTCAACGTCCAGTCGATGGTGTTCGGCAACATGGGCGAGACCTCGGCGACCGGCGTGGCCTTCACCCGCAACCCCTCGACCGGCGAGGCGCGCCTGTACGGCGAGTTCCTGATCAACGCCCAGGGCGAGGACGTGGTCGCGGGCATCCGCACCCCCCAGTCCCTGACCAAGATCGGCCGCGAGGAGATGGGCGAGACCGCCCCCTCGATGGAAGAGGCCATGCCCGAGGTGTTCGCCCAGTTCGTCGATGTCGTCGGCAAGCTGGAAAGCCACTACCGCGACATGCAGGACATCGAGTTCACGGTCGAGCAGGGCCGTCTGTGGATGCTGCAGACCCGCAACGGCAAGCGCACAGCCAAGTCGGCGCTGAGGGTCGCCGTGGACCTCGCCGCCGAGGGCGTTATCTCTCAGGAAGAGGCCATCAGCCGGGTCGAGCCGTCGGCGCTGGACCAACTGCTGCACCCGACGCTGGACCCCGATGCGGCGCGCACCGTGGTCGCCGCCGGCCTGCCGGCCTCGCCCGGCGCCGCGACCGGCAAGATCGTCTTCGACGCCGACGAGGCCGAGCGCATGTCCGGTCTGGGCGAAGCGGTCATCCTGGTGCGCGAAGAGACCAGCCCCGAGGATATTCACGGCATGCATGCGGCGCGCGGCATCGTCACTGCCCGCGGCGGCATGACCAGCCACGCCGCCGTCGTGGCGCGCGGCATGGGCCGGGCCTGCGTCTCCGGCGCCGGCGAGATCCATATCGACGAGGCCAAGGGCACATTCACCGCGCGCGGCCGCACCTTCAAGGCCGGCGAGGTCATCACCATCGACGGCTCCAAGGGCGAGGTGCTGGACGGCGCCGTGCCCATGATCGAGCCCGAGCTGACCGGCGACTTCCAGACCCTGATGGGTTGGGCGGACAAGGTGCGCCGCCTGAAGGTTCGCGCCAACGCCGAGACCCCGCTGGACGCCAAGACCGCGCGCGGCTTCGGCGCCGAGGGCATCGGCCTGTGCCGCACCGAGCACATGTTCTTCGACGACACCCGGATCGCCGCCGTGCGCGAAATGATCCTGGCCGACGACGAAAAGGGCCGTCGCGCAGCGCTGGCCAAGATCGCGCCGTTCCAGAAGTCGGACTTCGTCGAACTGTTCGAGATCATGGCCGGCCTGCCGGTGACGGTGCGTCTGCTGGACCCGCCGCTGCACGAGTTCATCCCCCACACCGAGGAAGACATCGACGCCTTGGCCGCCTCGTCCGGCATCGACGCCGAAAAGCTGAAGCGTCGCGCCAAGGAACTGCACGAGACCAACCCCATGCTGGGCCACCGCGGCTGCCGGCTGGGCGTCGCCTATCCCGAAATCTACGAGATGCAGGTCCGCGCCATCATCGAGGCGGCGCTGGAGGTCAAGCAGAAGTCGGGCGCCGCGCCCCTGCCGGAGATCATGCACCCGCTGGTCGCCCTGGGCCTGGAGATGAAATATCTGCGCGAACTGACCGACCGCACGGCCAAGGCCGTGTTCGAGGAGACGCGCCAGAGCATCGACTATCTGGTCGGCACGATGATCGAACTGCCGCGCGCCGCCATCCGCGCCGGGGACCTGGCCGAATACGCCCAGTTCTTCAGCTTCGGCACCAATGACCTGACCCAGACGACGTTCGGCATTTCGCGTGACGATTCCGGCCGGTTCCTGCAGGCCTATCTGGACAAGGGCATCTTCGAAACCGATCCCTTCGTGCGGCTGGACCAGGACGGCGTCGGCGGCCTGATCGAGATCGCCGCCGAACGCGGGCGCAAGGTCCGGCCCGAGGTCAAGCTGGGCATCTGCGGCGAACATGGCGGCGATCCCTCGTCGATCGCTTTCTGCGAACAGGCAGGGCTGGATTACGTCTCCTGCTCGCCCTACCGCGTGCCGATCGCCCGTCTGGCGGCGGCCCAAGCCGCGCTGAACGTGGAGCGCGAGAAGGACCGCTAGGCCTTCTTAGCAAGACGAACCGAAGAAGGGCGGTCTCTGTCGAGGCCGCCCTTTTTGCTGCGGCGCCACAAAGTCGCCGATCTTGACGGAACGCTGTATGTGTCCCTGCATCCACAGGCATTCGTCGTGTTTTCGCGCCTCTGGAACAGATGACGCCGTGACCTATTTAAGCACTCGCTGGATGGGGCTGATGATCGGTCTGTTCATCACATCTAGGAGTTAATAAGAAACAATGCGTAACATTCTTCTCGCTGCTGTCGCCGTTTCCGCAATCGCCGCTCCGGCCTTTGCTCAAACCAATCCCGAGCCGCGCGGTTACGGCTCGCTGGGCTACACTCATCTTGAAGGCGACAATGCAACGACGGGCGCTGTCACCGGTCGTCTTGGCGTCAACCTCAACCGTTACATCGCTGTGGAAACCGAAGCCTCGGTCGGCGTGAAGCATGACGACTTCACCGTCGCGGGCGTCGATGGCGAGATCAAACACGAGTGGGACGCCGCCGGCTACGTGGTCGGCAAGGTGCCGGTCTCTGACAAGCTGGAACTGTTCGCACGCGGCGGCTACGGCCACACCGAGCTGAAGCAGAAGTTCCCGGGCGCCAACACCGACGTGGGCGGCGACAGCTGGAACTACGGCGCCGGCGCCAACTACTACCTGGACGGCGTCAACGGCGTGCGCGCCGACTGGACCCGTCGCGACTACCGCGACAACGGTGGTGAAGCCGACGCCTATTCGGTCAGCTACATCCGTCGCTTCTGATTGGATCAATCAGTCATAACGACGAAGGCGCGCTCCGCAGGGAGCGCGCCTTTTTCGTTCAGGATAGGGAAATCAGCCGAAGTCGCCGGCCAGAGCCCAGCGCTGCGAGCCTTCGCCGAACGGGCGAACGAACCAGTCGCGATAGTATTCGAAGGTCTCGATGATCTTTTGGCGAAGATCGGGCGGGTTGACCGCCTCGCCGCGCTGGCGCTTCATCGCCGCCACGCAATCGACCACCATGTTCTGGTGCGCCGAGCCACCCATGCTCTTCAACACGGTGGCGATATCATGAGCCAAGCTTTCCAGGACCTGCTTGGGCGTCTTGTGAGCCATCTGGGACATCCCCTGTTCTCGACAGGAGAATGCGTGACAAAAAGTCGTGAAAGATTCAAGCGTGGCCGGGCGAGAATCATCATGGATGCGAATTAACCTGACATAACGCGGGTCGCGCGGTTTGGTTCTCTCAAGGGAGAAAACCATGACGAATTTCGATCCGGCGGCCGCGACGGCCCAATGGCTGGCGACCTTGTCGCCCCAGGAAACGGCCCGGGCCATCGCCTATACCCACGGTTCGCATTGGCTGATCCTGTGGAGCTTCCTGGTCTCGGCCCTGGTCGCCTGGATCATCGTGCGCACCGGCCTGCTGGTCGCGATCCGCAGCCGGATCGAACGTCGCCGCCGTCGGCCGATCCTGACCAGTTTCGCCGTCGCCCTGGTCTATTCGGCCATGAGTTGGGCGCTGACCCTGCCGTGGGCGATCTATCAGGGCTGGTGGCGAGAGAAACAGTATGGACTGACCAGCCAGGCCCTGGGCGGCTGGCTGGGCGAGGCCGTGATCGGCGCAGCGATTTCGGTTGTGGCGACCTCGCTGCTGCTCGTGGCGATCTATGCGCTGATCCGGCGTGCGCGCCGGTTCTGGTGGGCCTGGGCGGCCGGCGTGACGGCGGCCTTCATCGTCATCGGCCTGGTGCTCGCGCCCCTGGTGATCGAGCCGATCTTCAACACCTATACGCCCGCGCCGAACGGGCCGGTGCGCGACGCCGTCGTGACCCTGGCCAAACAGACCGGCACGCCGTCGGACAAGATTTTCATCTACAACGGCTCCAAACAGTCCGACCGCTACACCGCCAATGTCTCGGGCCTGTTCGGTACGGCGCGGGTGGCGATGAGCGACACCATGTTCAAACAGGGCGCGGATCTGGCCGAGGTGCGGGGCGTGGTCGGCCACGAGATGGGCCACTACGTCCGGGCGCACATTCTCTGGACCGTCGGCATTCTGGTCCTCCTGTCGGTGCTGGCCTTCTGGCTGACCGACCGGCTGTATCCGGTGGCGCATCGTCTTTTGAGGGCGGATCGCGTGGGCGACATCTCTGACCCTGCGGGCCTGCCGGTCCTGGCCTTGGTGCTGGCTTTCCTGGGCGTGCTTGGCACCCCGGTCTTCGCCACCATGACCCGCACGATGGAGGAGGACGCCGACCACTTTTCGCTGGTTCACGCCAATGCGCCGGACGGTCTGTCCAAGGCCCTGATCAAGACCGCCGAATACCGCGCCCCGTCGCCATCGGCGATCGAGGAGTTCCTGTTCTATGATCACCCCAGCGTGGAGAACCGCATCCGCCGCGCCATGGAATGGAAGGCGACGCATCCCGCCCAAGCCTTGGCAGAGCAACCGACGCGTCCATAGGGCATTGAAGGCTCTGCCATTCCAAGCGGAGCCTTCGCCCCATGATCGACCTCTATCGCGGCCTCGGCCTGGGCGTTCCGGCCCTGATGGACATCGCGCCCCTGATCGCACGGGTCGTGGTTGGGGGAATGTTCTTCCTGTCCGGCTTCTACAAGCTGTTCACCCCGGCCCAGGCCGAGAAGATGCAGGAAACGATGGTCGAGGCCGGCATCGCCGCGCCGCGCCAGACCGCCAAGTTCGTCTCGGTGTGCGAGTTCGCCTTCGGCGCCCTGCTGATCATGGGCCTGTTCACCAGCCTGGCGGCCCTGGTGCTGCTGATCATCAGCCTGGTCGCCCTGGTGACCGTGGCGTCAAAGTCGGTGGAGGGGACCAGCCTCGGCTATCGCCTCTCCAGCTATTTCGACTTGCCCGAGACCCTGCTGATGGTCATCCTGATCTGGCTGATCGCCAATGGACCGGGGCTGTGGAGCCTGGACTTCGTCCTGTTCCTGCCCCGGCTTTAGGGCTTCAGGCCGCGCGCTTCCTGACAAAGACCGTCCCGGCCGAATAGCCGGCGCCGAAGCTGCAGATCAGCCCCGTATCGCCCGCCTCGAATCCGTCGTTGTGCAGGTGGAAGGCGATGATCGACCCGGCCGAGGAGGTGTTGGCGTATTCGTCCAGGATGATGACGTTCTCATCGGCCGACGGCTCGCGACCCAGCACCTTCTTGCCGATCATCGTGTTCATGTTGATGTTGGCCTGGTGCAGCCAAAGGCGCTTTAGCTCGTGCGGATCCAGGCCCAGTTCGCTGGCGTGATCCACGATCATGTCCGACACCATCGGCACCACGTCGCGGAAGACCTTGCGGCCCTGCTGGATGAACAGCTTGTCGTTCTGGATGCTGTCGTCGGCCTCGGGGCTGTCCAGATGCGCGGTGTCGCGCGCGTTGCGATTCAGGAAGCCGAAGTTGTTGCGGATGTTGTTCGAGAAGGTCGTCTTCAGCCGCGTGCCCAGGACGTCCCAGCCGCCCGGTCCCGCCGTATCCGACGACTCCACGATCACCGCCGTCGCCACGTCGCCGAAGATGAAGTGGCTGTCGCGGTCGGTGAAGTTCAGATGGGCCGAACAAACCTCCGGATTGACCATCAGCACCGCCTTGACCGAGCCGCCGGCGATGAAGTCCGTCGCCGTCTTGATGCCGAAGGTCGCCGAGCTGCACGCCACATTCATGTCGAAGGCGAAGCCGTCGATGCCCAGCGCCTGCTGCACCTCGATGGCCATGGCGGGATAGGCGCGCTGCATGTTCGAGGCAGCGCACAGGACGGCGCCGATCTCGCTGACCGGCTTGCCCCAGGCCTCGATGGCCTGACGCGCGGCCTTGACCGCCATCTCGGCCAGGATGGAAATCTCGTCGTTGGAGCGTTCGGCCAGGTTCGGGGCCATTCGCTCGGGGTCGATGATCCCAGCCTTGTCCAGCACGAACCGGCTCTTGATGCCCGACGCCTTTTCGATGAACTCGGGCGAGGAGTGCGACTTGGCCTCCAACTCGCCGGCCTCGATCTGGGCGGCGTGGCGGGCGTTCCAGCCGTCGGCCCAGGCGTTGTAGCTGTCGACCAGTTCGGCGTTCGAGACCGACTGTTCGGGGGTGAAGAGGCCGGTGGCGGCGATCACTGCATTCGACACTTTGTGGTTCCTATCGCTCGACGCGCGGCGTCTCGCTGCTTGAGGAGTGTGTTCCTATCACTCGGCCTGCGGGGCCTCGCTGCTTGAGGACAGTCCGTTTCCTATCAGAACGCGTCAATAGGACGGCGGCGGTCTGCGGTCGAGACTGGCGATTACGCCCGTGGCCCAGCGCTGGATCTGACCGCGCGGCGCCTTGGGCGTTGGCTGGTCGCGCGCGGCGATCAGCCGGTCCACCAGATCCTCGGCCTCGCAGGGCCAGCCCTCGGGCGTGACATAGAGGGGATAGGCGATCAGGGCGGCGTGGACCAGGTGATCGACGCCGGCGCGGCGGCTGCGGCGCTCGAACGTCAGCCGGTCGTCGGTCAGTCCCCATCCGGCATAGAAGGGCCGGCCATAGACCGATACCGCCTTGCCCCGCATCAGGCCCTCGAACCCGGTCAGGGAGGTCAGGGTCGCCACCCGCCGACAGGCGTTCAGACAGTCGACGATATCCAGCCCGTCGCCCACGGCGTCGACCGAGCCCATGGCCCCGGCGTCCAGTCGCCCGGGCCGGTTGCCCGCCAGCACGTCGGGGTGATTGCGATAGACCAGAAAGGCGTCCGGATGGTCGCGCCGCGCCGCCTCCACCAGGGCCGAGTTGGTGTTCAGGTCCGGCGCACAGCCCAGCAGGATCGACTTGTCGTTCTCGACCTGACCAACGACCAGCAGGATGTCGCGATCAACAGGCCAGTCCGTCGGCGCCTGACCCCTCAGATTGTATTTCGACAGGCCGGCATCGACCACGCGCGTCCGCAGGGCGGCGGCCCGCGCTAGCTGAACCGGCGATAGGTCCGAGGTCTCGATCAGGGTTTCCAGCCGCGAAGGCCGCGACGGATCGTAATAGACGCCCTGATCGTCTAGGGCGACCGACAGGGCGCCGACGAAATCGGAACCCAGACCCCGCGAACGGATAAAGCCGTCTTCCATCCGCACGGTCGGGCCGTAAAATGCAGCCGCCGCCTGGCGCGTCGCCTCGCTCTCCTTGCCCGCCCACCAGATCAGGCGCCCATCGGTCGCCTTGGCATGGGCGGCGGCGCGCGAGGGCGACATGAAGTAGCGCATCGACGCCTTGGGCGAGTTCAGCAGGCGGCGCACCGGCGGCCGCTTGGCGGGGGCGAACCCGGCTGCCGACCAAGAGCCCGCCAGCCGGTCCGCCCGGTCGCGCAGCGCGATCAACCGCTCCAGCGCCTGTTCGGCCTCGCACCTGTCGCCCGTCACCGGATCGACATAGCGGCTGTAGGCGATCAGGGCGGCCGCGGCGGCCTGTTCGATCGATCGCGCGACGCGGCGCCGCCCCGTCTCGACCGCATCGGTCGTCAGACCCCAGCCGGAATAGAAGGGCGCCCCGAAACACCGCACCGGCAGGCCGTGCAACAGGGCCTCGAACCCCAGGGCCGAGGTGACGCAATAGACCGCATCCACCGCCGCCAGCAGGTCGGCGGGCCGTACATCCGTATCGACCAAAGTGACGCCCGTCAGGTCCGTCACGCAGCCGCGTTTCTTGCCCGCCGCCACCGCCGGATGGCGTTTGACGATCAGTTGGGCGTCCGGTTCGTCGCGCCGAGCGGCGGCGATCATCTCGTCAAAGCTCTGAGCCGTCGCGAGGCCACAGGCGATGGACGCGTCGCCGAACGTCTGGTCCACGATCAGCACGCGCCGACCAGGCTTAAGCAGGCCCGGATCCAGCGGCCCGCCCATATTGGTCTTGGACACGCCCGACGCCACGATCCGGTCGATCAGCCCTCGCGCCCGCGCGCTCATGGCCGCGTCGCACCAGTCATCAGCCGTCTGGATCAGTTGCTCCAGCCGACTGGGCCGCGTCGCATCATAATAGACGCCCAGATCATCGACGATCAGGCTGAGGCTCGTCGCGCCCGCCTCGCCGATGCCGACCGAACGCAAAAACCCGTCCTCCAGCGCCACATATGGCCGCCCGTTCTTCTCGGCCCACCGTCGCCCCGCCGCCGCCGTCGGCTTCATCCCCCAGCCCAGCACCGCCTGCACATCGTCGCTCGGCAACCGACGCAGGTCGTAGTCGGCCAGAAACACGTCGAGGAACGGGACCTTCAGCACGCCGGGCGCACAGACCCAAGCCGGGATTTTCAAAGGCGTGTCGGAGGGTAGGGGCAAGTCGGGTCCGCTGAGGTTCGACGCGAGCTTTACGGCGGTTGCGTCGACGCGACTAGGTCCGATCCGCCCGCGCCAGCAAGGTCTTCGCCTGCTCCAGATGCAGCCGCTCGACCATCGCCCCGTTCACGCGGATCGCGCCCCGCCCCTCGGCCTCTGGCGCATCGAAGGCGGCGACGATCGCTCGCGCATCGGCGATCTCGGCTTCGGACGGCGAGAAGGCGGCGTTGGCGGCCGCGATCTGCGACGGGTGGATCAGGCTCTTGCCGTCGAAACCGTACAGCCTCCCTTGCACCGCCTCGGCCGCCAGGCCGTCCGCATCGTCGATCTGGTTGAACACCCCGTCGATGGCCAGCAAGCCATTGGCCCGGGCGGCGGCGACCAGCATCGCCAGCCACGGCTTGAACGGTTCGCGATCCGGCGACGCCCCCGTCCCCAACGCCTTGGCCAGGTCGTTGACCCCCAGCATCAGCCCGTCCAGCGTCCCGTCCGACGTGGCGATGTCGGCCAGGGCCATCAGCGCGCGCGGCGTCTCCATCATTGCCCACAGGGCGCAACCCTTGGCCAAGCCGGCGGACAGGGCGTGCACGGCCTCGGGCGTCTCCACCTTGGGCGCGACGACCAGCGTGGCCCCCGCCGCCTTCATCGCCGTCAGGTCGTCCAGCCCCCAGTCGGTGTCCAGGCCATTGATCCGAACGCCCAGGCGTGGCCGGAACCCGCCGTCCCGAACCGCCGCGACGGCGGCGTCACGCGCGTCAGCCTTGGCCTCGGGCGCCACGGCGTCTTCCAGATCCAGCACGGCGACATCGCAATCCAGCGTCCGCGCCTTCTCGATCGCCCGCGTATTGGAGGCGGGCAGATAAAGGACGCTGCGGACCCGGTCGCTGCGCATCAGACGCGGCCCGTGACGGGCACCAGGGCGCCGGTCATGGCCCGGCTCTCGGGCGAGGCCAGGAACAGGATCACCGCCGCCAGATCGGCCGGCGCGACCCAGGTCGCCGGGTCGGCGTCGGGCATGTCCTGACGGTTCGTCGGCGTGTCGATGATCGACGGCAGGACGGCGTTGACCGTCACCTTTGTCGTCTTCAACTCCTCGGCCAGCGCCTGGGTCAGGGCGTGGACCCCGGCCTTGGCCGCCCCATAGGCGCCCATGCCGGCCCCGGCCTTCAGCGCGGCGGCCGAGCCGACATTGACGATCCGACCCTCGGGCGAGGCCTTCAACGCATCTAGCGCCGCGCGGCTGGCGTTCACGGCGGTCGCGACGTTCAGCGCGTGCATCCGGTCCCAGGCCGGTTCCGCATCGTCGGTCGTCTGCCAGACGAAGCCGCCGGCGATGTTCAGCAGGGCGTCCAGCCGCCCGAACCGCGCGATCACGGCGTCGACGGCCTTCTGCGCCTGGCCGGCGTCCGTCAGATCGACCCCTCCGACCTCCAGCACGCCGTCGGGCACGGCATGGCCCGAGGCATGGTCGATGACCGCAACCTGCCAGCCGCCTTTCAGCGCCGCCTCCAGCACCGCCCGGCCCAGGACGCCGTGCCCGCCCGTGATTGCGACTGTCCGCTGCATCATCCGATCCTCCATGTCGCCGGGGACCATAGAGCCGGACACGGCCGGATCAACCGGCCCCGATCAAGCGTCGGCGAACACCTTCGCCATCAACCGCTCTAGCGCCTCCTGATCGTCCGTATCGAAGGCGGCCGGCGTCGTCGCATCCACGTCGAACACCGCGATCAGGGCGCCCGAAGCGTCGCGCACGGGCACCACGATCTCGCTGGCCGAACGGCTGTCGCAGGCGATGTGGCCAGGGAAGGCGTGCACGTCCTCGACCAACTGCGTTTGACCCGTCGCCGCCGCCGCGCCGCACACTCCGCGCCCGAACGCGATGCGCAGGCACCCCAGCGTCCCTTGATAGGGCCCGACCACCAGTTCGTCCGCCTTGTCCGTCGCCACGACATAGAAGCCGGTCCAGAAATAGTGCTCGAACGCATCGGCCAGCATTGACGCCACCGTCGCCATTCGCGCCGTTACATTCGGCTCGCCGTCCAGCACCGCCAAGACTTCGGCCTCGACCTCCAGATAGCGCGCCGCCTTGTCGGCGGGACGATCGTTGCGGGCGACATAGGCCATGGGAAAACTCCGGAGCGGGACAGGCTGGCGATATAGGCGAGCGGCCGGCCGAAGGGGAGGGGCGCCGTCATTCGCCGCCGTCTCGCCGGGAACGGTTCCGTGCGCCCCCGTGTTGGCGCTGGGAGACAACGACGGAGGCTCGCGTGACATCAACTCCTTCACGATCGCTCAGCCTGATCGCCGCCCTGATGCTGTCGGCCGCCGCGGCCGCCTGTGGTCAGGACGCCGGCGCGCCTGGGCCAGCTGACGCGACGCAGACCCCCGCGCCGTCCGCACCAGAGCCGACAGCACCGCCTGCGGAACCGGCGAAGACAGGCTCCAGCCCCACGTCGTCGTCGGCATCCGCGACGCCTGCGGCGTCGCGCAAGTCCTGTTATCTCTCTGTCGACGGCAAGGTTCTGCTCGACGAGCCGTGCCTCGTCTATCCGTTCGGCGACGGCGGCTACACCATGAACGCCTGGTCCGAGGGCAAGCCCAAGAACTCCCATTTCGCCGTCGTCGTCCTGATGGCCGACGGCTCGGCCGACGCCACCTGGAACGCCGATCCCGATGACGATAAGGCCGGCGATCGCTTGGGGACCGTGCGCCTCAGCGACGGCTGCTGGATCAACGACCGCGTGCGCATCTGCGCGGGATAACCGTGTTCAGGAGGGCGAGGCAGGATCCAATCCGTACCTCAAGCTTGAGCGCAAGCGCATGATTTATCCCAAACAAAACCACTGGGACGAAACGTCTCAAGGCGAAAATGTGGTTGACGACAATGCAAAACACCTTCGATTTGTGCGCCTGAGTTGCGTCGCGGGGGCGCAGTAGAGTCGTCGGCCGCAGGCCGCAGGGGGTAGTTTTGGGTTTCAGTTTCAAGGGCGGGCTTCTGGCCGCAGCGGCCGGCGTCGCGATCATGGTGGGCACGACGGCTGTGGCGCAGACCACTCCGGCTCCCACGGCGCCGACCGGCGGCTTCTACATGGCCAACGGCACGCGCACGACGAACTATCAGACGGCCATCGCGTCCTGGCGCGCGGACAGCCAGTTCTCCGTCGATTACTCCAAGGGCTTCCTGGGGCTGGAACACGCCTACGCCATGGGCCTGAGCGGACGCGGACAGACCGTCGGGGTCAATGACGCCGGCGTCTACATGGCCCACCCGCTGTTCGGATCGGCCGGCAAGGTGACGGGCCTGCGCAGCCAGGCGGTCGCCGGCTATGGCAACGACGGCATGATCAATCCGCGTCGCCAGTGGGAAGGTCACGGCACCCACGTGTCCGGCACCATCGCCGGCGATCGCGTGACGGGCCAGCCGATGTTCGGCAACGCCTTCAACGCCAAGCTTTACGCCGCCACCGCCAACTTCTCGGCGGGCGACTTCCTTTGGTACAAGGACGCGATCATCGACGGAAAGATCGTCGCCACCCAGAACCAGAACATCGTCGATCTGGCCAATACCGGCCAGGTGCGCATCATCAACAACAGCTGGGGCAGCGGCAACTCCCTGCCGTTCAACGCCTCGCTGCCCACCGTGCTGGCGTCGTTCAACCGCAACTATGGCGACTTCTACAAGCCGGTGCTCGACAAGGACGTCCTGGTCGTCTTCTCGGCCGGCAACGGCTTTGGCGTGCACGCCGGGATCGACGCCGCTGCGCCGCTGAACGATCCGCGTTTGCGCTCCAACTGGCTGTCGGTCGCCAACTATTCCAGCTTCACCGCGGCCGACCCCTCGACCAGCTTCTGCGGTCAGACGGCGACCTGGTGCGTCGCCGGACCGGGTTCGGCCGTCGTTTCGTCGGTGCCCACTTATACAATGGACCGGGCGGGCATCCTGGCCCTCTATCCGCGCGCTAATTACGCCGGTCTGTATTCGGCGACCACGGTCACCGCTCTGCAAACCGCGTCGGTGAACCAGTTCATCGGCGTTCTAAACGCCTATTTGGCCGCTCGCGCCGCTGGTGGCCCGACCTACAATGAAGACGCATGGCGCCGCGAAGTCGGACGTCAGGCGGCCGCCATCACCTTGGTTTCGGGGGCGCGGCTGGGTGATCCGGACGGCTTCACCTCCGTTCTGGCAGGGCTCCTGACCTCGACCAACAACATGGCGCTGCTGACCCCGGCCTTCTCGGGCGCGGTTTTGCAGTACGCCAATGACGAGCTTCAGCGCGTGCTGAACCAGTATATCAAATATACGGGCGGCGGTTATGCGGCCTACACCGGCACGTCGATGGCGGCGCCGAACATCTCGGGCTTCGCGGCCCTGCTGATGGAAAACTTCCCCGAATATTCGACCGCCCTGATCTCGGACATTCTGGTGTCCAGCTCCAAGGATCTGGACACGCCGGGCGTCGATCTGCGCTCGGGCTGGGGCGCGCCGCAGATGGACGTGGCCCTGCGCGGACCGACGGCGCTGCGCGACACCCGCGACGTCACCGTCGCCGTGGGCACGGTCGATATCTGGAGCAACAACATCGGCGATGCGCGCGACCGCTATTCGGCCGAGGTCAAGGCCAACTTCGGCAATGACATCGGCGGTCTGGTCAAGAAGGGCGGCGGCCAGCTGATCCTGACGGGCGCCAATGACTACAGCGGCCCGACCCGCGTCGAGGGCGGTCTTCTGACCGTCAACGGCAGCCTGCTGCGCTCCAGCGCCACCGTCGGCGGCGTCGGCATGATCGGCGGCACCGGTCGTCTGGCGAACCTGACGGCGGAAAGCGGCGGCGTGGTGTCGCCCGGCGACGGCGTCAATCCGTTCGGAACCCTGACGGTCGCCGGTAACCTGAACTTCAAGCCCGGCTCCTTCCTGTGGATCCGCTCCAGCGTGAACGGCGCGGCCTATTCTCGCCTGAACGTGGGCGGCACGACCAAGATCGACGGCGGCCAGGTCATCCTGAAGGCCGACAACGGTGAATGGAATCTGCGCACGCGGATGAACATCATCAACTCGACCGGCGCGGTGACGGGCACGTTCAGCGGCGCCCAAAGCGATCTGGCCTTCCTGGCCCCGGTGCTGACCTATTCGACCAACGGCGTGGTCCTGACGGTGCGGCGCAACGACGTGACCGTGGCTTCGCTGGGCCGGACGGACAATCAACAGTCAGTCGGCGGCGCGCTGGACGTCATGATCAACAACACTGCGACCGGGACCAACAGCGATCTTTCGCTGGAAAACGCCCTGCTGGACGCCAGCGTGCCTGCGGTTCAGGGCGCGCTCAGCAGCCTGACGGGCGAGGTCCACGCCACCCTGGGCGGCCTGGCCGTTTCGGACACCCGCGTCATCCGCGACGCCATGTCCGAGCGCGGACGCAACCAGGGCGGCGCGGCCACCTACGTCGGCAACGGCGTGTCGGTCTGGGGCAGCGGCGTCTTCGGCAACGGCCAGGGCTCGGCGCATGACGGCCTCGCGGGCTTCCGCAACGAAGCCTCCGGCTATTTGGTCGGGGCCGAAAAGGCGTTGGCGAACGACGTCCATGTCGGCGTGGCGCTGGGCGAAACCCGCTCGGAACTGCGCTCGCCGCGTTTGCGCTCCACTGGCCGGGTCACCAGCGAACAGATCGGCGTCTATGGCGGGGCCGGCGTCGGTGACTTCCAGATTCGCGTCGGCGGATCCTGGGCCAGCGCCGATGTTCGCACGGATCGTACGGCCCAGCTGAACGCCTTCACCAACGCCTTGGTCGGCGACTATGACGGCGACGTCTGGCAGGCCTATGGCGAGGTGGCGTGGAGCCGCGCCGTCGGCGGCACGATGTTCGAGCCCTACGCCGGCTACAGCCACGTCGAATACGACGCCGACGTCGTTGAGACGGGCGGCGACGCCGCTCTGTCGGGCAATGTGAAGCAGAAGGCCGATCTGCTGACCGCCGGCTTCCGCACCCGCACTGTGCTGGCGGGCGGCGAGGGGCGTGCGCGTCTGTCGGCGGTGACCCACCTGGCCTACACCCACGACCTGAACGGGGACGGGCCGGTCTTCGACGCTGCCTTCGCCGACGGTCCGCGCTTCCTGATCGATGGAGCCAATCCTGGCGACGACGTGATCTCGGGCGGCCTGGGCTTCAACATCCAGGCGACCGAACGCACCGCGATCGAGCTGGGCTACGCCGGCCTCTACAAGGACGAGTATCGCGATAACCGCATCTATGGCCGATTCAGCGTCAAGTTCTGATCTGACGGCAGGATGAACGGCGGCGGCCTCGATCGACGATCGGGGCCGTTGTTGTTTGCGCCTAGTTCGTCTGGGCGGACAGGGCGTCGTTGTCCTGGGTGAACGGTAGATCCCGCTCGGCCGTGCGGTTTTCGATCCAGACGCCCCTGCGCCCCGTCACCCGCTCCACCGCCTCCACTGCGCTGCGAATGAAGACGGCCGGGCTTTCCGCTTCATTGGAGCGTCGAACGGGTATCGTCGGATCGCCCTCCAGGAGGGTCGAGGCATAGACGTTCAACTGATGTCCCCGGCGCCGCCCATCGCGATAGGGAAACAGGCACAGGGTGTATTGCTGCTCGATCCGCGCCTCCAGACGCTGAACCGCCTCGGCGCGCCAGCTCGCGCCCGTGCACACCACCGTTCGCGGCGCGCTCAGCCACCCGGCCGGCGCGCGGGTCGCCGGCCCTTGCAGACCAAACGCGCTTTGCGCTGTCGGATCGACCAGGGTGAAGCGGCCGGGCGACCGCGGCGCATCGGCCACGCTAAGCTGACGATAGGTCACTTGCATCGGCAGGCGATCGAGATGGCGCTGCAGGGCTTGCGCGATTTCACGACCGCTGCGCGACGTCTGGAAATCCACGATCGCATAGGCTTGATCGATGCTGTGCCGATCGGCGCGCGCGGACTGAGCCGAAGCGCCGGGCGCCTGACCCAGCGCAACTAGCGCCACAAGCGCCACAGACCGTAAAGAGATCGCCATAGGCCATGACGTTCACGACCGACTGATCTGTCAAGGCGTGCCTCGATATGGGTTTCGGGACCACTTGCAACCGGATCGAGCGCTGACTGAATTCGCACCAAATTCTCGCGACCAAAAACCCCGCTGATCACTGGACAATGCCTCAATCGGTCTGGATCTGGGTCGGCTGTAGTGCGGCCCAGCGCCAAGAGAGGGGGGACCTTTCGAAGGCTACCTCAGTCTGACGTGCATTGGCTGAGTTTAGGCGGCTAAGCGAATGCGATCCCCTAAGCACTAATCCCCCTCGTCACCCACGGGTTGGTGGGTGAAGCCTTTTGCTCCGCTCAAAGACTTGGCGTCACGGCTGATTTCGACATCGCTTTCGGCATAGGCGATCAGCAGGCGAGACAGGTCTTCCAGCGCGCTTTCGTGGATGCGTTCATAGCCGTGGCTGGCGTCGATGCCGAAGGTGACCAAGGCCGTTCGGATGTCGGCGCCGGCTTCCAGGGCCGAGGCCGAGTCCGAGCGATAGTATCGGAAGACGTCCTTCTGATGCGGGATGTCGTGGTCGCGGGCCAGTTGAACCAGTTTGCGTGACAGGTGCCAGTCGAAGGGGCCTGTCTGGTCGGCCATGGCGATGGTGACGCCGAACTCCGACGAGTTCTGGCCGGGCGCGGTCGTGCCATTGTCGACCGTCACCATGGCGGCGACATCCGGAATCAGCACGGACGAGGCGCCCAGCCCGACCTCCTCGGCGATCGTGAACAGCCACCAGGTATCGACCGTCGGTTTGAGATCTTCGCGGATCATGCATTCCAGCGCAGCCAAAAGGGTAGCGACGCCCGCCTTGTCGTCCAGATGGCGTGAGACGATGAAGCCAGTATCGATGAACTCGGGCTGCGGGTCGATGGCGACGATGTCGCCGACATCCACGCCCAAGGCCAGGGTGTCTTCGCGGCCGTGGGTCACGGCGTCGATGCGCAGCTCGACCTGGGCCCAGTTTACCGGCTGGGTGTCCACCTCTTCGTTGAAGGTATGGCCGGACGCCTTCAACGGCAGGATGGTGCCGCGATAGGGGCCGCTCTCGGAGAAGATCGTGGCCCGCGCCCCCTCGGCGAAACGCGAGGACCAGTGACCGATTGCGACCAGTTCCAGCCGGCCGTTGGCCTTCACCTGTTTGACCTGGGCGCCCAGGGTGTCGACGTGGGCGACGATGGCGCGCGCTGGTTTTGGCGTCCGGCCCGGCAAGCGTGCGCGAAGGGCGCCGCGGCGGGTCATCTCATAGTCGAGGCCCAGCCGCTCCAGTTCGCGGCACAAGAGCCAGACCGCCTCGTCCGTATAGCCGGTCGGGCTGGGCGTGTTCAGCAGGTCGGCCAGGCGGGCTTTCAGGTAGTCGAGGTCTATCGCGGGGCGGGCCAAGGGGCCTCCTTCAGGCTTCGAATCGCGAAAATGTCCGCGCAGCGGCCGGTGCGGACAGTGGAAAGAGCAGATCCACGAAACGCTCGGCGGTCGGTTGGGGTTCGTGGTTGGCCAGGCCGGGGCGCTCATTGGCTTCGATGAAGGCGTAGTCGGGTTCACGCGGCGACTTCACCATCAGGTCGATGCCGGTGACCGGGATATCGATGGCGCGGGCGGCGGCGATGGCGGCACGGATCAGGGCGGGATGCACCTCTTCCGTCACGTCGTGGATGGTGCCGCCCAGGTGCAGGTTGGCGGCCTTGCGAACCAGGATCTCCTCACCATCCGGCGCCACGTCGTCGAGGCGATAGTCGGCCTCGGCTAGGGTGCGTTCCGTCTCGGCGTCGATCGGGATGGCGGATTCCCCGCCGGTGGCGGCGGCGCGACGACGACTTTGGTGTTCGACAAGGGCGCGCAAGGTCGAGCGCCCGTCGCCGACGACGCGCGGCGGACGACGCAGGGCGCAGGCGACGACCTTGTAATCGATCACCACCAGCCGGAGGTCCTCGCCCTGGACCTGTTCCTCGACCAGAACCTCGGAACAGATGCGGCGCGCCCGGACCAGAGCCGTCTCGACCTCGCTCATCGTCGTCAGGCCGACCGCGACGCCTTGCCCCTGCTCGCCGCGCGCCGGTTTGACGACCAAGGCGCCGAACTTGGTCAGCGCCGCATCGATGGCCGACGGGTTTTCGGGATCGATTCTCTCGGGAACGCGCACGCCGGCCGCCTCGACG
Source organism: Brevundimonas vesicularis (assembly GCF_032067225.1). Classification (GTDB taxonomy): domain Bacteria; phylum Pseudomonadota; class Alphaproteobacteria; order Caulobacterales; family Caulobacteraceae; genus Brevundimonas; species Brevundimonas vesicularis_F. The sequence goes on from NZ_DAMBJX010000006.1 coordinate 72,600, forward strand.
ATGCGTCGCGTCATCCGCTTGTCGTCACAGATGCTGAGCGCGACGGCCGAGGTCAATTCCGACAGACTTTCGCGACATCGGACCGACCGGCCGCCCCAGTTCAGGCGAAACAGCCCGCCCTCACCGTCGATGATCTCGGTATGGATGCCGCGCCGACGCGCCTCGTCCACGATGATGCGGGCATAGGGATTCAGGTCATGATCGTCGGTCGGGCCGACGAACAGGGCCTCGTTGATCGGGTTCTTGCGTTTGACCCCAAAGAAGGAGACGCGACGGAAACCCAGCTTTTCGTACAGGGCGATGGCTTGATCATTGTCGTGCATGACCGACAGGTCCATGTGCGCCAGGCCTTGGGTCTTGAAATGTTCCGCCAGACGCCGAACCAGGGCCTCGCCAACGCCCGGCTGGGTCGCCTGGGGATCGACCGCCAGGCACCATAGCGAAGAGCCGTATTCCGGATCCTGAAAGGCGCGGGCGTGGTTGACGCCCGTCACGGTGCCGATCACAGCCCCCGTCCCCGTATCCTCGGCGACGAAATAGGTCAGGGTCCGGTCGTCCCGATGCGACCAGAAGAAGTCAGGCGGAACCGGCACCATCTTGCGCTTGGCGTAGATGTCGTTGACCGCCTGCGCATCCGTTTCCGACGTCAGACGGCGCACGGTGAAGCCTCGTGGCTGACGTCGGCTGGTGCGATAGGTCGCCAGTTCCAGCCGATAGGTGTGCGACGGATCCAGGAACAACTCCTGCGGCGCCGAGGCCAGCAGGACGTGCGGATTGCGGACATAGAAGGCGATGTCGCGCCGGTCCGGCCCTTCGGCGCGCAGGGCCTCGACCAACGGCTCGGCCGTCTCGAAGGTCTGGGCGAACAGCAGTCGGCCCCAGCCGCAATCCAGCACGGCATCGGGGGTCGGTCCGTCCCCGGACTGCACCGGGGGCTTCAGGCCCTCGTGCCGCAGACGTTTCAGCCGATGCGCCTTTGATCGCTCGGGGCGGATATCAGACGCCATGCTGCTGCATCCACATTTCCAGCACTGCGACCTGCCAGAGTTCGGAGCCGCGAAGGGGTGTGATGTGTTCGGTGGGATTGGCGAACAGGGTGTCCAGATAGCCCCGGTCGAACAGGCCGCGATCGCGCGCCGCCTGATTGGTCAGGGCCTCGCGCACCATCTCCAGATACGGACCCTGGATGTATTTCAGCGCGGGCACGGGGAAATAGCCCTTCTTGCGATCAATGACCTCGGAGGGGATCACCAGACGCGCCGCTTCTTTCAGCACGCCCTTGCCGCCTTGCGCCAGCTTGTGCTCGGGCGGGATGCGGCCCGCCAGTTCGACCAGTTCGTGATCCAGGAAGGGCACGCGCGCCTCCAGACCCCAGGCCATGGTCATGTTGTCGACCCGCTTCACCGGGTCGTCGACCAGCATCACCTGGCTGTCCAGACGCAGGGCTTGGTCGACCGGCGTCGCTGCGCGGCCTTGCGCGAAATGAGCCTCGACCAAGGCGCGGCTGACGTCGGTGTCGGCCATATAGGCGCCGTTCAGCTGGGTCTTCAGCGTGGCATGGCTGCGGTCGAAGAAGGCCTTGGCATAGGTTTCGACCGGATCGGTCGCGCCCAGCATCGGCGGATACCAGTGATAACCGGCGAACACCTCGTCGGCGCCCTGCCCCGACTGCACCACCTTGATGTGCTTGGAGACTTCCTGGCTCAGCAGGTAGAAGCCGACGTTGTCGTAAGAGACCATCGGCTCTGACATGGCGCCGATGGTGCCCGGCAGGGCTTCCATCAGCCGCTGGTGCGGCACGAAGATCTGGTGATGCTTGGTCCCGTAATGTTTGGCGATCAGGTCGGAATAGACGAACTCGTCGCCCTTCTCGCCATTAGCCTCCTCGAAACCGACCGAGAAGGTCATTAGGTCCTTCTGACCCAGTTCGGCCAGCAGACCGACGATCAGGCTGGAATCCACTCCCCCCGACAACAACACGCCTACCGGCACGTCGGCGACCATGCGGCGCTTCACGGCTTCGCGCAGACTGTCCAGGACCCGATCGCGCCAATCTTCGGCCGTCAGGGCCGCGTCCTCAGCATGGCGGGTCATGTCGGGCTGCCAGTAGAGGCGGTCCTTGGCCCTCCCATCCGCCTCGATCACGCGGATGGTGGCCGGTGGGAACTTCTTGACGCCCTTCAGGATCGTGTGCGGCGGCGGCACGACCGCGTGGAAGGTCATGTAGTGGTGCAGGCCGACGGGATCGATAGTCTTGTCCACGTCGCCCGCCGCCAGCAGGGCCGGCAGGGTCGAGGCGAACCGCAGACGCTTGCCCTGTTCGGCCAGATACAGCGGCTTGATGCCGAAACGGTCGCGAGCGATCACGGCGCGGCCGGTGTCGCGCTCATGCAGCACAAAGGCGAACATGCCCTTGAATCGCTCGACGCAGGCTTCGCCCCACGCCTTCCAGGCCTTGATGATGACCTCGGTGTCGCCGTGCGAGAAGAAGCGGAACCCCATCCCCTGCAGCTCTTCGCGCAGTTCGGGATAGTTGTAGATGCAGCCGTTGAACGCCAGGGTCACGCCCAGGTCAGGGTCCACCATCGGCTGCTGGGCTTTCTCACTCAGGTCAATGATCTTCAAACGGCGGTGACCCAGCCCCACCGAGCCGCGCATAACAATGCCGGAGCCATCCGGTCCACGGGGCGAGAGCGCATCGGTCATGCGTTGAACGGCGCCTACATCGGCCGGTCGTCCGTCGAAATTGATCTCGCCGCTAAGACCGCACATGGGTCCTCCTTGAATTGTGGAAGCAGCGGGTACAAATGGTTAGGGCACGAAAGAGTTCAACCCGAATGGCCGATATTTCCCCTGAGCCAAGCCCTGACGCGGCGGTTGACGCCACCGCATCCCTTGTCCGGTCAGTCCGACGCATCGCCCAGGCGGTCGATGTTCGGTCTCGAGAAATTTCACGTCTGACCGGGCTGACGCTGCCGCAGCTCCTCGTGCTGCAATCCATCCGCGCATTGGGTGAAGTCAGCACCAGCGCGATATCGCGGGACGTTTCCATGTCGGTGCCGACCGTCGTCGCCGTGCTGGACAAGCTCGAAGCCAAGGGCATGGCCGCCCGCTATCGCTCCACCGTGGATCGCCGCGTCGTCCATGTGCGTTTGACCGACGCGGGGCGGCAGGCATTGCAGACGTCCCCGGGCCTGCTCGGCGACGGCTTTCTCGCCGCCTTGGCTGAACTTCCACACAGCGAACGACTGGCGATGGCTGAAGCTGTCGAACGCCTCGCAGTTTTGATGCAGCCTCGCGACTCTCAGGCCTCTTTGAAGCCGCATTATCAGGCTGTCAGGCCCTCATAAGCGGCTCGGGATGTCGAGCCGGCGACCAGCCGGAAACGGTGATCCTGACCTGTCTGTTCCAACGCTATCTTCTGACCTCGAGCCATTCAAAGAGGCCAAAACAGCAAGATGAGCGAGGGCCCCGTGACCAGAACGAGCGCGCTCAAAGGCGCGCCCAGCCTGGGATAATTAGAAAACTTATAGCCGCCAGGTCCCATAACCAGCGTGTTGCACTGGTGACCGATGGGCGTCAGGAAGTCGCACGCGGCGCCGACCGCGACCGCCATCAGGAACGGGTCTGGATTGTAGCCAAGCTGCTTGGCCAGCGTCGCTCCGATCGGGGCGACGATCAGAACGGTCGCCGCATTGTTCAGGAAGGGCGTAACCGCCATTGAGGCGAGCATGACGCCGGTAATGGCGACGACGCCCGGCAAGCCTGTGAACACGTGGCGAAGCAGTCCTGCGATCAGGTCGGACCCTCCCGTGGATTGGATCGCGTCTGAGACGGGAATGAGGGCCGCGATCAGAACGAGGAGGGGTCCATCGAGCGCGGCATAGGCCTCACGCATCTTCAAGCCGCCTAATGCGACGATCACGACGGCGGCGCCGAAGAAGGCGACGGCGACTGGAACCAGGCCAAGGCCGACGAGCGTCATGGCGCACGCAAGAACAACAGCCGGCATGAAGCGCCTGCGCACGCTCCCGAGTTGAACCTGACGCTCCGCCAGGGGGAGTAAATCCAGCGCCCTCAGCGCGACCGGCAGCGCCTGTTCGGCGCCTTGAAGCAGGATGATATCGCCGGGCGCCAGTTTTGCCGTCCGCAGATGCTGGGTGAGTTGAAAGCCGCTTCGCGACACGCCCAACAGATTGATCCCGTGCTGGCCGTACAGATCCGAGCTTCGAACAGACTGCCCTTGGAGCGGGGAGTTTCGGCCGATGACCGCCTCTACGATCGCAATCTCCTCGGATGCGGTCGCTATGGGAACCGGGCGATCATCGCGGATGAGATTCATCTGAGCCCGACTGACGAAGCCCTCCAGCGCCTGCTGCTCGCCCTCGATCAGCAGCGCGTCACCCGCTTTGACGACGACATTGCCTCTGGGGCTCAGCCGCCGTTTCCCTGAACGGATGAGCGCCATGATCTTGACCTCGTCGTCGCCGAGGGCGGCAAGAGCGGACACGGTCATAGACCCCGGAGCCCAGCCTTCAGGCGCCCTAACTTCCGTGGCGTAGGCGTTGGCGGCCAAGGCCGCGCTCATGGACGTTGCGCCCTGTCGATCGCGGGGCAACAGGCGATAGCCGAACGCCAAAAACGCCAAGGCGATCAGGGTAAGCGCTAGGCCCACTGGTGCGTAGTCAAACATGGCGAAGGGTTCGCCGACGATGCTCTGACGCACTTCAGCGACGATGATGTTCGGGGCGGTCCCGACCAGGGTGACCATGCCGCCCGCCATTGCGCCGAAAGCCATCGGCATCAGGAGCCGCGAGGGAGACGACTTTGTCTGGCGCGCCACCTGAAGCGCGACCGGCATCATGATCGCCAAGGCTCCGACATTCTTCGTCGCCATGGAAAGCAACGTCACAGCGACGGTCAGAACCGGGACCTGAGAGCGCTCAGTCTTAAGAAGCGGCATCACGCGCCGCATCGCGAGTTCAATGATCCCCGATCGGGCGAACGCCGCCGAAACGATCAGCGCGCAGGCGATGATGACTGTGACGTCGTTCTTGAAACCGTCAAACGCAGCCTCGGCGGGGATGATGCCGATCACCAATCCCGCAACCAGCGCCACGACCGCGACCAGGTCGTACTGAAACCGACCCCAAATGAAGGCGCCGATCGTCAGCCCGACAAGGCCGAAGGCCAGTCCCTGTTGAAGCGTCACTCGCCTAGCGCCCTTGCATTATGAGCAGACAGCGTAGGCTCAATGTTGATAGGCAGCCAACCCTCTGGAGTATCCAACGACAGAAGGACATCCGCTGTCAGTGCTGACCTCATCCTGGCGGCAGAGCATGACTACCCAGCCGCCCCAGGATGGACGATGAAGTTTGAGGTCAAGCAGTAGATCAGGGTGAAAAATGCAGACCTAAGCAGCTCTTCGGATCAGCTTCGCCGGCCTAGCCAGTGATCGAAACCAATCGGCCCGGCGCCGAACCTGATGATGTAGAGCAGCACCGTCGCCCAGAGCAGGTGGGTCGGCCAACCGAGGGGATAGACGAAAACCTCGATCACTACAGTCATGCCCAGAAGCGCGAGCGCGGCGAAGCGGGCGCCGAGGCCGAGCACCAGCAGGATCGGGAACAGATGTTCTGAATAGGTCGCCAGGTGGGCGGCTATATCGCTGGGGATCAAAGGCAGTCGGTATTCCTCGGCGAACAGAGCATAGGTGCTGTCGGTGACGGTCAGCAGGCCCTCCACCTTTGTCCGGCCGGAGAGGAAAAAGACCGCCGCGATCGATACACGCGCGATCAGGCTGAGCACCGGCAGGGGGATCGCAGCCTGGGCCAGGCGTGGGAGGACCGCCAAGGAGGGGCGCGGCGACGATACGGCGGTCAGTTCGGTCATTGTGGCGCTCCGGTGTCGATACGGGTGAAGGCGCCGCTCAGAAGCAGATCTCTGAACAGCTCGGACAGATTGGCTGCGGGATCGGCGGCGAGGGCGGCGAGCGCCGCCGCTCCGACGGTGTGGCCGTGCCGGCAGGCGTCGAGGAAGGCGAACTGGGGCCGGTTCAACCGATGGGTCTGGACCTCCATTTCCGGACGCACGATCAACACGCCCTCGGGGGACTGGTCCCACACCATGTCGTCCGGAGGCGTAGCCAGGCGATTGGCCAGCCAGATTGATGGCGCGGTCCAGTCGAACCAAAAGGGTTGCGCAGACGGATGCAGGACCGCGTAGCCAGCGTTGAGAGCAGCGTGCGACAGGGCGGCGACCGTCCCAAGGGGCAGGGTCGGTGCGTCAGCGGCGCGGTGCGCGCGGCTCCATGCGCGATCAAGACGGGCGACAGGCGGCAAAAACTGGAGTTCAAGCGCGGGCGGAAACGTCGCCAGCCGCTCCG
>NZ_DAMBJX010000007.1:0-11937 GCF_032067225.1 Brevundimonas vesicularis
CCTGGCCGAGCGGATGAAGGCCGCGCCAGAGCATGCCACTATCGCCGCCGGAGATTTCAACAGCGTCTCCAGCGCTCGTATCGGCAAACAAATCCAGTCCGACCTGGGCCTGATCCCCGCGCCCAGTTGGCCCGGCACCTGGCCCAGCCAGATTCCAGCCTTCGCCGGCATCACCATCGACCAGGTCTATCGTTCGCCGGATCTGGCCCTGATCACGCGCCGCCTGGGCGAGCCGACGGGATCCGACCACCGCCCCGTCGTCACCGAGTTCACCCGCGCTCAGTCGGGATAAGGGCCTTCAGCCGCGCCTCATGGCCCTCGGCAGGGAAGTCGTCAGCGATCCAACCGTCCTCGAACGCTTTCAACACCCGTCCTGTCTCCGGCCCTGGCGTCAGGCCCAGACGCGCCAGATCGCGCCCCCCCACCGGCATCTTGGGCGGAGTCCAATCGGCGGCCAGCACCCGCAGCCGCGCGCCATCGCCCCCGCCGGCCGCCTCAGCGCGCATCAGCCGATCCTCGAACGTCCTGCGTCCCAGCCTGTAGATCGCCGCCCGCGCCTCGGCGTCGCTCATCGTCGGCGAAACCGCAGGCCCGTCCGCCACCGCCGCCGCCAGCCGATCTCGCACCGCGTTCGACAATCTCGGACGACCCGCGATCTCCGCCACACCTCCCGCATCTGCGGGCAGCAAGGCCGACAACCGCATCACCGGATCGTCGGTCAGTTCACACATCGCCTCGAACAGCGCTAGCGGCTGCGCCTGCGGCAGCACTTCAGCCAGCACGTCGGTCTTGGCCATCGCCCGCACCGCCGCACGCGGGTCGGGCGCCGCCAGCAGTTTCAACACCTCCTTGGACACCCGCTCGGCCGACAGCTGCGCCATGCCGCCCTTCAGCGCCGCGCACGCCGCCAGTCCGACCGCGTCCGGCTCACCCCGCCCGTACCAGGCGTAGAACCGGAAGAATCGCAGGATGCGCAAGTAGTCCTCGCGGATGCGCGTCTCCGCCTCGCCGACGAAAACGATGCGTCCCGCCGCCGCATCCTCCAGCCCGCCGCCCGTCGGATCGAACACCGTCCCTGCCGCATCGGCGTAAAGGGCGTTCAGCCGGAAATCCCGCCGCGCCGCATCCTCGGCCCAGTCCTCGGTGAAGGCGACCACCGCACGGCGCCCGTCCGTCTCCACATCACGACGCAGGGTCGTGATCTCATAGGGACGCCGCTCCGACACGCCCGTCACCGTGCCGTGCTCGACGCCGGTCGGCACGGCCTTCAACCCCGCCGCGTCCAGCGCCGCCATGGTCTGTTCGGGCCACAAGCGCGTGGCGATGTCGATGTCGTCGACCGGCTGCCCCAGCAGACTGTTCCTCACGCAGCCGCCGACGAACCGCGCGCAGCCCGCACCGCCCGCCGCTTCTAGCGCTCGCATCACCGCCCCCGTCGCTTGGCTTTCCAGCCAGGGCTGTCCCTTCACAGAGACGCTCATGCCGCGTCCTCGTCGGCCGCCGCTTCCGGCGCAGCCTCGTCGCCATACAGCCGGACGTGCAAAGCCTTCAGGATCCCCGCCGTCACGCCCCAGATGTAGCGCTCGCCCCAGGGCATGGCCCAGAACCAGCGTCGCAAGCCCTCATCCAGATCGTAAAAGTCGCGACGATGGTTGGCGGCGTCCATCAGAAAGTCCCACGGCGTCTCGAACACCTCGGCGACCTCGTCCGGCGACGGCGTCGTGACCGGCGCCTCGCGTAGCCAGCCGATCACCGGCGTCACCAGAAATCCGGTCCCCGTCTCATAGGCGTCCGACAGGCCCAGCACCTCGACCGCCGACGGGTCCAGCGCCACCTCCTCGTCCGCTTCACGCAGCGCCGCCTGAACTGCGGTTTCGCCGGGGTCGAGCCGACCGCCCGGGAAGGCGATCTGCCCCGTGTGCCGCGCCAGGGTGTCGGCGCGCCGCGTCAGTAGCACCGTGGCCCCATCGGGCCGCGCCACGATGGGGATCAGCACCGCCGCTGGCCGAAGTTCCTTGGCCGTCCGTGTCGCTTGCGGGTTCAGGTCGAAGTCCGACCGCGCCGCGACCAGTTCAGGCCGCCACGTCTCGACCGGCGCCAGCCGATCGACCAGCCGCGCCCTTAAGGTCTCCAGGCTCACGTCACCGCGCCCAGCGAGAAGACCTGGCCGCCCGACCGAACGACCAGGCGTCCATCGACCTCTTGGGCCATTTCGACCATTTCATAGAAGACCGACCGCGCGATGCGCGCCCACAGATCGCGGCGCACATGGATGCGCGGCGCCGGCTCACCCGTCGCGGGATCGGTTTCGACGACGATGGCATCGGCCTCGCTCGCCGTCACCTCGTCGCCGACATCGGTGGTGAAAATCAGAGCGTCGCCCTCCCGCCGCATCGCGACAGCCCGGAACGGCAAATCCTCGACGGTGATCTGCAGCTTTTCGACCGGCGTGACCAGGTGATAGCCGTCCGGGTCCTTCCTCAGCACCGTCGAGAACAGCCGCACCAATTCCCTGCGGCCAATGGGCGAGCCTTCGTGCATCCAGACGCCGTCCGTCCGGATGACGATATCGATGTCGCCGCAATGCTCGGGATGCCACAGGTGGACCGGCGGCAAACCCTTGCCAGGCGCCTGTTTGGCCGCCTCGGCGACAGCGTTCAGTCCTGACTTGGGATTATCCATCCCCCTGACTTAGGCCCCGCGAACCGTGCGGGAAAGGGTCAGCCGATGCGAACCGAACCCGAAACCTGATTCACCCCGGTCGCCAGCCACAGGACGCGGCGGCGATCCACAGGTCCGGGCAGGATCGCCTCAGGCGCAGGGGCGAATCCGAACCGCCCGAAATAGGCCGCGTCCCCGACCAGCAGCACGCCGCCGACGTCCAGCGTCCGTGCGTGATCCACGCACGCCTGAACTAGTTCGGTGCCCAGACCGTCGCTACGGCGGCCGGCGTCCACCGCGATCGGTCCCAAAAACAGGGCCGAGGTGTCTCCAACCACGACAGGCCACAGTCGCACCGAGCCCACCACTTCCCCGTCCCGCTTCACGACAAAGCCCGCGCTTGGCTGCGAACCTTCACGCAGACGCTCGGCCGTCTTGGCGAACCGTCCTGGCCCAAAGGCGGCCATGACCAACGCATCCACGCCTTCGGCGTCGGCCGGGGTCTCGGCTTCGATACGGCTTAAGGCCGGAGGTATGGAAAGGGCGTGCGACATCGGCGCGCGCACCTAGAAGCAAAGCTGCACCAAATCAAGGCAAGGCCTTGCGACGACCGCTCAACCCGCCTTCGAAAAGTCCGGCGCCCGCTTTTGTGTAAAGGCCATGAAGGCCTCCATCGCTTCGGGGCTCTTCATCTGAGAGCCGAAGGCTTCGCCCTCGCGCTGCATCAGGGCCCATAGACCTTCTGCGTCACGCATCAGCCGCTTGGTCTTGCGGATCGAGTTGGGCGCTCGAGCAGCCACCTTGGCCGCCAGCTCCGCCGCCGTCGCCTCGACCTGATCGGCCGGGACCGCGCGATTGGCGATACCCCACGCCAGGGTTGTCCGGCCATCCAGCGGCTCGCCCAGCGCAAACAGTTCGAAGGCCCGCTGATGACCGATCACGGCCGGCAACAGCAGGCTGGACGCCGCCTCCGGCGCCAAGGCCAGATTGACAAAGGGCACGGACAGCAATGCGTCCTCGGCGACCACTACCAGATCGCAGTGCAGCAGCATGGTCAGACCGATCCCGACCGCCCGCCCTTTCACGGCGGCCACAGCCGGCTTGTCCAGGTCCGCCAGCGCCTTCAGGAAGCGAAACACGGGCATGTCGCCCGGTCCCGCGCCCTGCGATCCCAAGGCGATGAAGTCCTGAATGTCGTTGCCGGCCGAGAAGCTGTCGCCCTCGGCCCGCAGCAGCAGTACGCGCACTGCATCGTCCGTGCGGGCCCGCTCCGTCGCCTCGGCCAGGGCCGAATACATGGCCTGGGTGATGGCGTTCTTCTTGTCGGCCCGGTCCAGGGTGACGGTCAGGACGCCGTCGATCAGTTCGCTGCGGATATGTTCGCTCACGTCGTTTCCTCGTCCTGTGCGACGGCGCTCCACCAGTCGACGCCGCTCTCGTCCCGCGTCCGCTGGGCGCGGCCGCGTCGTTCCAGATAGTTCAGATGCGCCTGAGCCTCGCCTGTGGCTATACCCAGCACCCCATCCCCGACCACTCGACCGAAGACGGCGGAGAAGCCGTCGACCACCCTAGACGGTTGACGCAACGTCCGCTCAAGCCGTTTCAGCGCGACCTCATGCCCTCGCTTCAGGGCATCGAGCCGCGCATGCACGCCGTAGAAGGGCTCGCCATGCGCCGGCAGGACGAACGCGCCCTCCGGCAACAGCGCCCTCAGCTTGTCCAGCGAGCCCATCCAGTCACCCAGAGGGTCGGCTTCCGGCTCCGTCGACCAGACCGAGACATTGGAGGAAATGCGCGGCAGGATCTGATCCCCGGCGATGAAGACGTCGTCCGACCGCCGCCACAGGCAGACATGTTCCGGGCTGTGGCCTGACCCGACGACCACCGTCCAATCGTCTCCGTCGATCTGAACGATATCGCTGTCGGACAGTCGCAGATAGCTGCGCGGCATTGTCGCCACGCCCTTGCCGAACCCGCCGTAGTCCGCCCGCCAGCGCGCGACCTGCTCATCGTTCCACCCCGCCGCACGATAGTGTCGCTCGCCGTCCGCAGGCGCGTCGCCCGCCTCCTCGGCCATCAGCATCCTAGCGGTCACATACTCCAGTCGCGACATCAGCAGCGGCGCGCCCGACCGCTCGCAAAGCCAGCCCGCCAGTCCGATGTGATCGGGATGCATATGGGTGCAGATCAGCCGCGTCACCGGACGACCGCCCAACGCGCCATCCAGCGCCGTCTCCCACGCTGCAACGGTACCCGATGTCTTCAGACCCGTATCAAGGACGACCCAGCCGTCGCCGTCCCGGATCGCATAGGCATTCACATGATCCAGCTGAAACGGCAGGGCGAACCGTAGCCACAGCACGCCGCGCGCGACTTCGATCGCCGCGCCCGCGCCGGGCACGGCGTCGAACGGATAGATCAGCCCCCGCCCATCCTTCGCGGCCGTTGTCGGCGCCGTCCCATCAGCCAAGTCAGTCTCCAATCGAAACGCGCAGATACTTAGCCCGTGTCCCTTGCCGCCGTCCACACTCGCCTTGACCGCGTGCCAATACGACGTCACGTAGTCGGTAGTGACAAATCTGGGTGTCGATATGAAAGCTCGAATATTCGCCGCAACGACAGCGCTCGTTTTCAGCGCGATTTCCGTGTCTGCCTTTGCGCAAACGACGCCGTCAACGGGGTATGGGCCTGCAGGATCTCGAAACGGGATCGAAGCCCCCAGCGAACGGGTGACACCGTCGCGTGTTCAGCGCCCCAGCAACAACCAACCGCGACGCGAGCGTCAACCGGTACCGCCCACGGCAGTAGAGATTTTGGCGGCCGCGCAGCAACAAGCCACCTTGGCCAGCGCCAACTGTCAGGTCAGTGAAGCCAAGCTGCTTGGGCAAACCGCCGACAAGACGTCGGTGTATGAGGTAGCCTGCGCCACGGGTCCTGGCTTCATCATCGAATCGAAGACACCACCGTCCGCGACCAGCTGCATTGCGCTCGCCTATTCGGCGCGCGTGGCACGTGAACGCGATCCCGCCGCCGATGTCGGCCTGCAATGCACGATCGCCGCCAACACCGACACCGACAAGTTCTTGCGCGAATACGCCCAACAGGCCGGCGTTCCTTGTGCGGTCGATCAGACCAAGGTGCTGGGACAGTCCAACGGCGGTGTTGTGGTCTACGAAATCGGGTGCTCCGACGGTCCGGGCTTCTGGATCAGGCAAGACGCCGGCGTTTGGAGCAAGACGCCGTGCCTTCAGGTCCTGGCCGAGAACGGCGCCTGCGAATTCACGACCACGGCCGAAAACGCCACCTTCGTAAAAACGCTCCTCGCTGGCTCGGAAGCCGCATCCTGCAACGTCGTCGAAGCCCGTCTGATGGGGCAGAACGCAAACGGCATGTTCTATGAAGCCAAGTGTGAAGGGGCCGATGGCGTCATCGCCCGCGTGAACGCCGAAAACGCGGTTCAGCAAATCTACCCTTGCGCCACGGCACAACGCATCGGCGGCGGCTGCAAATTGACAATTGCGGCTCCGGCCGCTGCGCCAGCCCCTGCCGGCGGTCGCCCATAAACGACGACAGAGACCAGACGAAAGGGCCGTCGGAGCGATCCGGCGGCCCTTTTATTTTGCGCCCTCTTTTCCAAAACCGAGACGCAGCCTAGCGTCGTCGCCATGCGCATCGCCACCTGGAACGTGAACTCCGTCAACGCCCGCCTGCCCACCGTGCTGGCGTGGCTGGAGCAGGCCGCCCCCGACGTCGCCTGTTTCCAGGAGATCAAATGCGTGGACGAGAAGTTCCCGCGCGAGGCTTTCGAGAGCCTGGGCTACAATGTCGAGACCCACGGGCAGAAGAGCTACAACGGCGTCGCCCTGCTGTCGAAGTATCCGCTGTCCGACATCCGGCGCGGCCTGCCTGGCGACGAGACTGACGAACAGGCGCGCTATATCGAGGCTCTGGTCGAGGCGCCCCGGCCCATTCGCGTCGGCGCCATCTATTTGCCGAACGGCAATCCGATCGGGACCGAGAAGTTCGCCTACAAGCTGGCCTGGTTCGATCGGTTGAACCGCCATGCCCAGGATCTGCTGGCGTTCGAGGAGCCGCTGGCCCTGTGCGGCGACTACAACGTCATCCCCGAGGCCGAGGACGCCAAGAATCCGGCCGCCTGGACCGACGACGCCCTGTTCCAGCCTCAGAGCCGCCAGGCTTTCCGCGCTCTGAAGAACCTGGGTCTGGCCGACGCGCACGAGATCGGCGGCGAACCGGCCGGCACCTACACCTTTTGGGACTATCAGGCCGGCGCCTGGCAGCGGGACCATGGCATCCGCATCGACTTCGCCCTGCTGTCGCCACAGGCCGCCGACCGGTTCCGAGGAATCGAAACCCACCGTGACGCCCGGGACATGGAAAAACCCAGCGACCACGTCCCCGTGGTGGTCGATCTCGATCTGGAGGCCTGACGACCATGGCCGACGTGTTGCGGGTGGTGTTGCTGATCGCCCTCGCGGCGGCCCTGCTGACGACCCTGGCCCTGGCGCTGTCGTGGTGGATGGAGCCGCCACGCCGCCTGCACCGCGCCATGCTCAAGACCCTGGGCGCCGCGCCGGAAGTCGAGGCCTTGTCGCCGGGCGAAGGTCGCGCCTGCGCCTTGAACTTCGACGTCGAACAGGTCGTCGTGCTGTGGGCCAACGGCGCCCATGGCCTGGTCTACGCCTTCGATGAGGTCGAGGGGGGCGAGATCATCGTGGACGGCCACGTGGTCGCCCGCATTCGCCGGGGCGAGGCGCGCAAGTCGCTGGACGTGCTGGCCCCCGATGCCGAACAGGTCGTGTTGCGGCTGATGTTCGCCGACGCCCGCCATCCGGAGTTCGAACTGGCCCTGTGGGACGCCGCCCTGCCCGTCCAGACCGGCTCGCCGGGCGAGGCGCTGCGTCTCGGTCGCCGCTGGTTGTCGCATCTGGAGGCCCTGCTGAAAGGCTGAGGCGCCGCATGGGCCTTTCAGTCGCCGCGATGCGGCGTTAGAAGCCCGGCTCACTCCTAACCGACACGCCTTTATCAGGGAGGCCGCCTTGGCCCGCCTTTTCGACGCCTATATCGTCGCCGACTGGACCGCCGCCGAAACCAAGAAGCTCGGCGACACCTCGCTGTGGATCGGCGTGGCCAAACGCGACGTGCGTTTCCGCCTCTATACCGAGACGCACAATGTCGCGACCCGGGCCGAAGGCGAAGCCCTGCTGGCCTCGATTCTGGCGGACCACAGAAAGCGCGGCGATCGGGTGCTGGTCGGGCTGGACTTCAACTTCGGCTATCCCGCCGGCACGGCTGCGCGCCTGAAGCTTGACGGGACGGCGGGGCAGGCCCCGTGGCAGTTGATGTGGAAATTCATCGCCTCCAACATCGTGGACAAGGCCGACAACACCAACAACCGCTACCAGGTCGCGGCCAAGATGAACCGGCTGATGACCGACGAGGCCTGGCCTCTGTGGGGAGCGCCGGCCAAACAGGCCCAGCGCTGGTTGACCACGACGAAACCGCCCGCAGGCTCCGGCGCCGACATCCCCGAGTTCCGCGCCACCGAAAACGCGGCTCGCAAGGGCCGGCTTCAGCCCAAGAGCGTGTGGCAGATGCACGGCGCCGGCGCCGTGGGCGGCCAGACCCTGGTCGGCATCCCGGCTGTGCGGCGGCTTCTGGAAAGCCTCGGCCCGTCAGGCGCCGTCTGGCCCTTCGGCACCGGCTGGCGCGCGCTGACGTCCGAGGACGTGGAACCCTTGTCGGCCCTGGTTGTCGAGGTCTGGCCGTCGATGCACGAGACCAAGCCTCAACCCGGTGAGTTCAAGGACCAGGCCCAGGTCCGCTCCACGGCCGAGGCGCTCGCCCGGATGGACGAGGTCGGCGACCTGGCCAAGGCGTTCGCCCCGCCCAAGGACGCCACGCCCGAGCTGATCGCGCAGGTCGAACAGGAAGAAGGCTGGATCCTGGGCGTCTAAAAAGTTCAGTCAGCCGATCAAGGCCCGCGCCGCTGCGCGTGCTTCGTCGGTGATCTCGGCGCCGGACAGCATTCGGGCGATTTCCTCCTGACGGCGCTGGTCGTCCAGGGCGACGACGGTGGTGGTGGTCAGGCCGTCGCGGTCGGCCTTCATCACCTTCCAGTGGGCATGGCCGCGCGCGGCGACTTGCGGACTGTGCGTTACGACCAGGACCTGGGCGCCGTTCGACAGGCGTTTCAGGCGCGACCCCACAGCCTCGGCGACCGCGCCGCCGACGCCCTGATCGACCTCGTCGAAGATCATCACGGGCTGACGCATGTCCTCGCGGCTCGCGAGAGCGGCCTTCATCGCGAGGGCGAAACGCGCCAGTTCGCCGCCCGAGGCGATGGCGTCCAGCGGGCCGAAGTCGGTTCCGGCGTTGGTGGCGATCTGGAAGCGCACCGTCTCGACGCCGTCCGGCCCGCGTCGGCCCTCGATCGGCTCCAGAGCCACGCGGAACCGCGCGCGCTCCAGCTTCAGCGGGCCCAACTCGCCCATGACGGCGGCGGTCAGCCGTTCGGCGGCCGCTTCCCGCGCCGAGGTCAGGAAAGTGGCCGCCAGATCATAGGCTTCCGCCGCCTCGGCCGCCTCGCGCCCGGCATTGGTCAGCGCCTCCTCCCCATCCTCGATCAGCCGAAGCTGCTCGCGCAGGCGAATGCGCAGGGTCGGCAGGGCGTCGACGGTGGTGTGCAGCTTGCGGGCGGCGGCGCGCAGGGCGAACAGCCGCTCCTCGGCCTTGTCCAGACGGCCGGGCTCATAGTCGAAGGCGTCGGCGGCGGCGTCCACGGCGGCCAGGGCCTCCGCCGCCTCGACCATGGTGCGGTCGATCGCCTCCACGGCGGCTGACAGTTTGACGATGACCGGATGATCGCCCTCGGCGCCCGCCTGCCCGGCCCGCTGGCGCGCATGTTCGACGGCTCTCAACGCCGCGCCCAGTTTCTGGCTCAGCTTGTCGCCGCCTAGTTGGGTGCGCGCGTCGCCCAGATCGGCGATGGCCTTTTCGGCGGCGCCCAGCAGGGCGCGTTCGCCTGCCAGTTCCGTCTCTTCGTCGGCGCGTGGATCCAGCGCATCCAGTTCGGAGAGGTTCAGGCTGATCTCTTCGCGCCGCGCATCGGCGTCCGCCGCCTGCGCCTTCAGCTCGGCCAGCTTCGCCTCGGCGGCCTTCAGCTTGGCGGAGGCCGACGCGACCGCCGACAACTGAGGCTGCAGTCCGCCATAAGCGTCCAGCGACGCGCGGTGCGTTCGCCAATCCAGCAGGCCCACCGTCTCATGCTGTCCATGCACCTCGACCAAGGCCGCGCCGATCTCGCGCACGGCCGTCACACCGGCCGGCTGATCATTGACATAGGCCCGGCTGCGACCGTCGGCGCCCAGCACCCGTCGCAGGATCAAATCCTCCCCCGGCTGCACATCGAATCCCTTGTCGGCGATCAGGGCCAGCAGATCGGGATCGTCGGGGGCGGAGAAGACAGCTGTGGCAACCGCCTGTTTGGCGCCATTGCGCACCAGGCCTGCATCGCCGCGCCCGCCGAGCGCCAGGCCGAGCGCGTCCAGAATGATCGACTTGCCGGCTCCGGTTTCGCCGGTCAGCACGGTCAGGCCATTCTCGACCTCGAGATCGAGCACGTCCACCAGGACGACGTCACGAATGGAAAGGGCGGTCAGCATCGCGTCAGGCGCCGGCGGAACGAATCATGACCGACAGAATCCCGATCCCCGCCGGATTGCACAAGCCGTCGCGTGATCAGCCCGGAATGATCCGCTGCAGCCAGCTTTCGCGCTTGCCCTCGGGCGCCTTGTCCGGCGTCTGACCGTTTTCGGTCAGCAGCGCATAGGCCTCGGCGTACCAGGGGCTGCCCGGATAGTTGTAGCCCAGAACCGCGCCGTTCCGCGTCGCCTCTTCCTTCAGACCCAGCTGAAGGTTGACCTCGACCAGGCGATACAGGGCTTCGGGCGTGTGCGAGGTGCGCTGGAAGTCCGGGTTGGCGATCACGGCCTTGTAGCGGTTCAGGGCCGCCAGCGGCTGGTTGGCGCGCTGATAGTAGCGGCCGATGTTCATTTCCTTGCCGGCCAGCTGGTCGTTGACCATGTCGATCTTGACGGCGGCGTCCGAGGCATAGGGCGTGCCCGGATAGCGGCGCGAGACATCCTTCAGACCCGCCAGGGCGGCGGTGGCGTAACCCTGATCGCGCCCCACGTCGGTGATCTGCTCGAAATTGCAGACCGCCTTCATATAGAAGGCGTAGGACGCCGACGGATTGCCGGGGAACAGTTGGATGAACCGGTCGGCCGCCGCGATGGCGTCGGCATAGGCGTTATTCTGATAGTAGGCGTAGATCTGCATCAGGATCGAACGACGCGCCCAGTCCGAATAGGGATGCTGGCGTTCGACTTCCTGGAAATAGTCCACGGCGTCGGACCAGCGGCGCTGCTGCAGCCGATCATAGCCGGTGTTGTAGAGCGCCTCGACCGGACGTTCCTCATAGGCCAGCTTGGGACGCTTGGTGCCCGAGCAGCCTGAAATCGTCACTGCGGCGAGCGCCGCGGCCATCAGCACCATGCCGGAACGGAACTTAGAAGCGGACAAGGACGACCCCATGACGTGTGAAGGACGGCCCTGAAGCCGTTCCCCGGAAACCAACGCGGCGACCTCTAGCACCCGCAACCGAGCCGCGCCATGCCGAGGAAAACTCAGCATACGACTTGCCCTGCCCGGCTCCACTGGTAAAGAGCGCGCCAACCGACCGCCGTTCATGGGGGGCGGATGACGGCGAAAGGATGACCGGCCGATGAAGCTGCTCTCAGGCAACTCCAACCGCGCACTGTCCCAGGCGATCGCCGACCACCTGGACGCGCCCCTGACCAAGGCCCAGGTCAAGCGGTTCGCCGACAACGAGGTCTTCGCCATCATCGAGGAAAACGTCCGCGGCGAGGACGTATTCATCCTGCAGTCGACCTCCTATCCGGCCAACGACAACCTGATGGAGCTGCTGATCATCACCGACGCCCTGGTGCGGGCCTCGGCGAAACGGATCACGGCCGTCATTCCTTATTTCGGCTATGCGCGTCAGGACCGTAAGACCGGCGGCCGCACGCCGATCTCGGCCAAACTGGTGGCCAATCTGATCACCCGCGCCGGCGCCGACCGCGTTCTGACGATGGATCTGCACGCCGGTCAGATCCAGGGTTTCTTCGACATTCCGACCGACAATCTGGTCGCGACCCCCGTGCTGGCGCAGGACATCAAGGAAAACTATGC
>NZ_DAMBJX010000007.1:11947-50344 GCF_032067225.1 Brevundimonas vesicularis
CCCGCGGCGACGACCTGATGATCGTCTCGCCCGACGTCGGCGGCGTGGTGCGCGCGCGTTCGCTGGCCAGCCGCCTGGACGCCGATCTCGCCATCGTCGACAAGCGCCGGCCCAAGGCGGGCGAGAGCGAGGTCATGAACATCATCGGCGACGTTCAGGGCCGCCGCTGCATCCTGTTCGACGACATCGTCGATTCGGGCGGCACCCTGGTCAACGCCGCTAAGGCCCTGATCGACCAGGGCGCGACCGAGGTTTCGGCCTATATCAGCCACGGCGTCTTGTCCGGCCCCGCCGTCCAGCGCATCACCGACGGCCCGCTGAAGGAGTTGGTGATCACCAACTCCATCGAGCAACCCCACGAAGTTTTGAACTGCCCGAAAATCCGAGCGGTTTCCGTGGCTCCGCTGGTCGGAGAGGCTATCCGACGGATCGCGAACGAAGAATCGGTATCGAAACTGTTCGATTAACCTTCGGATAACCATAAGGCCCGCCTTATAAGCGCCAACAGTATTGGCGCTTTTTGCGCGCGTATTCGCCTGAGGAAGTCTCCATGAAAACGGCCCTACTGAGCCGCGGTCTGTCGGCCGCCGCCCTCGCCGCCGCTGTCCTGCTCGCCAGTTGCGAGAGCGGACCCTCAAAGGCCGAGCTGGAAGCCCAGCGTCTGGCGGCGGAACTTGCCGCCCGCAAGCCGCCCCCCGTGTCCCTGAACCAAGGCGTGGCGGACGCCGCCTCAATCTACGTCGCCTTCCTGCGCGAAGCCCAGACGATCCAGCCGGGCGGCTTCCCCGATGCGGAATCGATCCAGGCCGCCCTGCGCAAGGGTTCTGCCTATGACGCCGACCAGCTGTCGCGCGGGCTGATCGCTTACGGCGCCATCATCGCCCTGCAGTCGCCCGAGTTCGTCGCCGGCGTACAGCAGTATGCGATCGATCCGGCGCAACGTCAGCGCATGGTCGCCCAGATCGTCGCCGATCCGGCCTACGCCGCCACCCTGCCCGGCGCCGATGCGGCCGCTGGCCTGATCTCGGCCACCGTCGGCAAGGACGCCATCGCCATGCGCGCCATTGCCGAGGCGATCGAGCAGGACGCCTACACCATCCAGGGCCGCAGCGATCCCCGCCGCCGCTGGGCCATCACGCCGATTCCGAACCGCGAAGTCCGGCTGGAAAGCGCAAAGACGCTGTCGGCCTTGAAGATGCTGCCGTCGCCGGAGGAATCGAGCCGCCTGTTCGCCGCCGCCAATAGCGGTACGGGTTTGGGACTGGAGCCTTCGCGCAAGGGCCCGCCCTATACCCCCGCCGTCGTCCGCTCTCTGGCCATCGCGGCTCTTGGCGCGCTCGGCGCCGGCGGCGACGAGGCCCGGGTCAACACCGAGGCTCTGACGCACGAGCCGAACAGCGAGTTCTGCATGGATATGTCCAAGCTGATGCTGTTCCAGTGCCTGGCCGCCTCGCGCCCCAGCTACGAAGACATCTTCTGCTTGGGCCGTCACATCACCCGCGACCTGGCGACCTGCACCACCGAGGCGACGCAGATCACCACCATCGTCGTCGGCGACCCTCAGGAAACCGGGGCCGCGCCGGCGCGCACGCCTATCTCCGTCACCGTCCCGCAAGCGACGCCTGTTCCGACCCCGGCGGTTGCGACCACCCAATCGCTGAACACGACACCCTCGCGCTAAGCGACACTTCGAACAGAGCAAGGCCCGCTCCGAGCGATCGGAGCGGGCCTTTTTCTTGGGCCATCGGCCTATTCGTAACCGTGCGCCGCTTCGTTGATGACTTGTGACGGCATGGACGAGAAGTCCACGGCGACGGGCGTCGCGGTCTTAGCTTGATAGGTCCTCAGCACGTGCGTCAGACGACGACGCACCTCACGCTCGGCCTCCGTGCCGGTGTCGAGCGCCAGGGGCGCCAGGCAGAAGTCGATGATGGCTTCGGTTCGGGTCAGCGGTTCCATTTGCGGGTTCCTTTCCGGGTTAAGCCGCGTGGGTGAACTGGGCGGTCTCGGTCGAGTCCTTCAGCGCCGTCGTCGAGGACGTGCCGTTGGAGATGACCGTGGCGACCTGGTCGAAATAGCCGGTGCCGACTTCGCGTTGGTGACGCGTGGCGGTGTAGCCGATGGCCTCGTTGGCGAACTCGCGCTGTTGCAGCTCCGAATAGGCCGCCATGCCGCGATCGCGATAACCGTCCGCCAGCTCGAACATCGAGTTGTTCAGGCTGTGGAAGCCGGCGAGGGTCACGAACTGGAACTTGTAGCCCATAGCCCCCAACTCGCGCTGGAACTTGGCGATGGTGGCGTCGTCCAGCTTGGCCTTCCAGTTGAAGGACGGCGAGCAGTTGTAAGCCATCAGCTTGCCCGGATGCTTCTTCTGCACGGCCTCCGCGAACTTCTTGGCGTCGTCCAGATCCGGATGCGACGTCTCCCACCACAGCAGGTCGGCGATATTGGCGTAGGACAGGCCGCGCGCGATGCAGTGGTCCAGACCCGTGCCCTCCTTCAGGCGGAAGAAGCCTTCAGGCGTGCGGTTGTCGCGATCGATGAAGGGCTGGTCCCGCTCGTCGATGTCCGAGGTGATCAGTTGCGCGCTTTCGGCGTCCGTGCGCGCGATTGTGATGGTCGGCGTGCCCATGACGTCGGCGGCCAGACGCGCGGCGACCAGATTGCGCTCATGCGCCTGGGTCGGGATCAGAACCTTGCCGCCCAGGTGGCCGCACTTCTTTTCCGACGCCAGCTGGTCCTCGAAGTGAACGCCGGCCGCGCCCGCCTCGATGAAGGCCTTCATGATCTCGAAGCTGTTCAGCGGCCCGCCGAAACCGGCTTCCGCGTCGGCGACGATGGGAACGAACCAGTCGCGCTTGGCGCCGCCCTCGGCATGCTCGATCTGATCGGCGCGTTGCAGAGTGCGGTTGATGCGGCGGCACAGTTCCGGCGCGGCGTTGGCCGGGTACAGCGACTGGTCGGGGTACATGGCGCCGGCCGTATTGGCGTCGGCCGCGACCTGCCAGCCTGACAGATAGATGGCCTTCAGACCCGCGCGGACCATCTGCATGGCCTGGTTGCCGGTGACGGCGCCCAGCGCATTGATGAAGGGTTCGTCGTTCAGCAACTGCCACAGGCGGTTGGCCCCGCGCTCGGCCAGCGTATGGGTGATCGGCACCGAGCCGCGCAGGCGCAGGACGTCCTCAGGGGTGTAGGGGCGCTCGATGCCGTCGAAACGGCCGGCGGGCGAAGGCACCAGATCGGCGAAGGTGGTCATGGTCGAACTCGGTCTCTCAAGGGCGCGGCCGCAGCCGCCGTCTCGGAGACAAGAACACGCGCCGGTCAAAACTGATACAGATCGAACCCCACCAACAAAGTCATCTTGTCACACTATGACTTTGCTTAGTCAGTCATGTTGTGACATCATCCGACGATGGACGCCGCCGCTGATCGCAAACTATTTCTGGGCGCCCGGCTAAAGCGGCTGCGCCGCGATCTGGGCCTGACCCAGACCGCCATGGCTGCCGACCTGGACGTTTCCCCCAGCTATCTCAATCACATAGAACGCAATCAGCGCCCGGTCTCAGCTCAGCTGCTGCTGCGACTGGCGGACACCTATGACGTCGATCTGCGCGCGCTGAACCAGGGTGGGGCGGCGGACGAGGCGCGTCTCACGGAGATCCTGACCGATCCCCTATTCAAGGGTCTGTCCGCGCCCCGCCACGAACTGGTGCAACTGCTGGAAGAGGCGCCCGGTGTGGCCGACGCCCTGCTGCGCCTGTATCAGGCGTTCGACGATGGCCGCACGCGCGCCCGCGCCGCCGCCGAGACGGGCGAGAGTTCCATCGAGACCAGCCCCGCCGAATGGGTGCGCGAATACATCCAGTCGCGCGGCAACCATTTTCCCGAACTGGACCAGATCGGCGAAGCCCTGTCTGACGCCCTGTCCGCCGAGGCGCCCGCCCACGCTGACGGCTTCGAACCCGCCGCCCGTCATCGGCTGGCGGCCAGGCACGACCTTGGCGTCCGAACCCTACCGGCCGAGGTCATGGTGGAATGGACCCGCCGCTACGACCTGCACCGCCGCCGGCTGTTGCTGTCGGAAACCCTGGGGCCGTCCTCACGCGCCTTCGCCATCGCCTATCAACTGGCCCTGGCCGAGCAAGGGCCGGCGCTCAACGCTCTGGCAGAGGCCGCGAACGCCCCGGACGCGCCCACTCGATCTCTGCTGAAGGTCGCCCTGACCAACACGCTCGCCGCCGCGACTCTAATGCCCTACGCCGCCTTCCAGCGGGCGGCGGAAGAGACGCGCTATGACTTGGCTCGGCTCCAGGCCCGGTTCGGCGTCAGCTACGAACAGGCCGCGCACCGCCTGACCACCCTGTCGCGCCCCACCGCGCGCGGCGTGCCCTTCTTCCTGATGCGGGTCGATCAGGCGGGCAACATCTCCAAACGCTATGCGGCCGGCGCCTTTCCCTTCTCGCGTTTCGGCGGCGCCTGCCCGCGCTGGCGGCTGCATTCGGCCTTCCGCACGCCCGGCCGCATCGTCACCCAGATCATCGAGACTCCAGACGGCGGCCGCTGGTTCACCTTCGCCCGCACGGTCGAGCGGCAAGGCCACGACGGCTATGACGAGCGCCACGACCTGGCCGTCGGCCTGGGCTGCGAACTGCGTCATACGCATCGCTTGGCCTACGCCCACGGCATCGACCTGCAGAACCCCGAGGTCACGCCCATCGGCCCGGCCTGCCGCCTGTGTCACCGTCACCCCTGCGCCGAACGGGCCGCCGCCCCCATCGACCGCCCTCTGGCGGTCGATGACTGGTCCAAGTCCGTCAGCCCCTATCCGTTTGGCGCCGCCTGAGGCCTAGCGCCTCTGGTCCGCCGTACGGTCGCGGATGGCGTTGAACTCGGCCGTCGGCTTCCACGCAGGCCAGCTCTCGCTGTCGGCCACCGTCAGCCCCAGCCGATACAGCAGGTCTAGGTTCTGCAAGGCGGCCGTGAAATCATAGTCGGCCCGCCATTCGTCGGTCAGCTTGTGATAGTATTTGGCCATCGCCCCCTCGTAATAGGGCTTGCCCGCCTCGATCCCGCCCTCGACGAAATCGCGGCCTGTCCACGGCATCAGGGCCGGCACCCCGCCGGCCGCGAAGTTGAAGTGGTCGGAGCGGTAGTAGAAGCCTTCCTCCGGATAGCCGTCGCCCGTCACCACCCGCCCCTGCACGGCGGCGAACCGGCCCAGGATATCCTCCAGCTCGGACTTGCCCACGCCGAACACCGCCACGTCACGCGTCGCTGGCGTGAAGGGCAGCATGTCGATGTTGATGTCCGCCGCCGTCTTGGCCAGCGGATAGACCGGATCGGCGGCATAGGCTTCCGACCCCAGCAGCCCCTGCTCCTCGGCCGTGACGTGCAGGAAGACCACGGTGCGCTTCGGCGCCGGTCCGGCCTTGAACGCCCGCGCCATCTCAATCAGACCGGCCGTCCCCGACGCATTGTCCCAGGCGCCGTTGAAGATGTCGTCGCCCTCGGCGTTCGGCGTCCGGGCCTTGCCGACGTGATCCCAGTGGGCGGAATAGAAAACGTATTCGTCAGGCCGCTCGGTGCCGGGGATCTTGGCCAGCAGGTTGTTGGAGTGGATGACCTCGGTGGTCTCGACGATATCAACGCTGAGCCGTGCGCCCAGATCCAGAAAGCCCCCCAAGGCGGTCGTCTTCGCCCGCTCGACGGCGGCTTCCAGGGGCGCGCCGCCGATCGCTGTCGCCGTGGCCATGTTGATGGATCCGCTGAACCGCGGGTCCTGCGCGCCCTTGACCGTCATCTGCGGCCGGGTCGCCCCGCCCACAGCGCGGCGCCAGCGGTTGTCCTGGTCCTGAAGCGTGATGACGCCCACGGCTCCCCGCTTCAGCGCCTCCTGGATCTTGTGCGTGGTCGAGCCGTAGAAGTTGGGATCCTCGCCCATCACCGTCGGCTGGCCGCGCAGAATGACCACGACCTTGCTGGTCAGGTCCGCATTGCCATAGTCGTCCCAGGTCGGCCCCGAAATGCCGTAACCGGCGAAGACCAGCGGCGCCTCGGCCGTCACGACCGGTTCCGCCGACCCGGCCCGCAGGGTGATGTCCGTCCCGGAAACCAGCGGATGCGACACGCCGTCCGCCCCGGTCCAGGACGCCGTCGGCGCCCGCTCCGGCGTGAACCGCACCAGATCGACGGGCTGCAGCCACAATCCGTCGCGCCCGCCCGGCTCCAGCCCCATCGCCTCATACTGCGCCTGCAGATAGGCCAGGGTCAGCCGTTCGCCGATCAGGCCGGGAAACCGCCCCTCCAACTCGTCCGACGCCAGATATTTGATGTGGTCCGACAGGCGCTGGGCGCTGAACTGAGGCGTCGCGGCCGAGGCCACGGCGAAAGCGTCCAGCTTCAGCGCCGGAGATGCGACCGGCGTCGTCGCGCAGGCGGTGAGCGCAAGCGCCGCAAGGGCGATGAGGGGTGAACGGCGATGGATCATTGAACTGACTCGACAGGCGAAATGGCAAAGGGGCGGAGATTCCTCCCCGCCCCATCTTGATGTGTGAAAAGACTAGCGGCGTTCGGACGCGGTCGTGGCGCGCACAGGCGCGAACTCCGAACCCGACTTCCACTGCGGCCAGTCGCGACCGTTCGCCAGGGCGCGACCGACATCGTAGAAGATCGTCAGATCCTCAATCATGCCGCTGTAGTCCCAGTCGGGCGACCATTCATCCGCCGCCTGGTGATAGCGTTTGGCGCCGTATTCCGACCGCGCCGCCTCGCGCGCGGCGATCGGTTCGTCGCGGAATTCGCCCCGGCTGCCGGCGTAGGCCATCGGTACGCCGCGCTTGGCCAGCGGGAAGTGGTCCGAACGGTAATAGGTGCCGGCCGCATTCTCGTAGTCCGGCACCAGCGACCGCCCTTGCGGCTGAACCGCCGCCGCCAGACGTTCGTCGAAGTCCGACTGGCCATATCCGGTGACGCCCAGACCGGTGACGCGGCCATAGACGTTCATGGAGTCCATGTTGAACCCGCCCACCGTCTTGGCCAACGGATAGACCGGGTTCACCGCATAGTATTCCGAGCCCAGCAGGCCGCTTTCCTCGCCGGTGAAGCTGATCATCACGATCGAGCGCTCGGTGCGCGGCGCGCGACCGAACATGCGCGCCAGCTCCAGCAGACCCGCCGTGCCCGAGGCGTTGTCCACCGCCCCGTTGAAGATGCGGTCGCCGGTCGCATCCGGCTCGCCCATGCCAATGTGATCCCAGTGGGCGGTATAGAGGATCGTCTCGTCCGGATGAGTTGTGCCCCGCAGGCGGGCGATGACGTTGTGGCTGGTGACCTGATTGGTGGCCACGTCGAACTCGGTCGAGAAGGATGCGCCGGGCAAGGCGACCGGCTGGAAGTCACGGCTGCGCGCCTGGACCTTCAGCGCGTCGAAATCCAGACCCGCGCGACGGAACAGGTCGACCGCCACGTCACGCTGGATCCAGCCCTCCATCGGCACGCGCTCCGCCGCCGCATTTTGGCGCAGGATGTCGAACTGCGACACGCCCCAGGAGTTGGCGACCGTCTGCCAGCCGTAAGATGCCGGCGCCGTCTCGTGCACGATCAGCACGCCCGCCGCGCCCTGTTTGGCCGCCTCTTCGTATTTGTAGGTCCAGCGGCCGTAATAGGTCATGGCCTTGCCGCCGAAGGTGTTCAGCGCTGGCTCCTCGAAGTCGGCGTCATTGACCAGCACGACCAGGATCTTGCCTCGTAGGTCCTGGCCCTTGAAGTCGTTCCACTGCCGCTCGGGCGCATTGATGCCATAGCCGACGAAGACCAGCGGGGCGTCCTTCAGGCTGACGTGTTCGGCCGGGCGGCGGGTCGAGATGGCGACCTCGCGCCCTTGCGTCATCGGCAGGGTCCAGTCGCCCAGCTTCAGCGAAGCGCGCACATTGGACTGGGTGAAGCGGTTCAGGATCACGTCCTGCGTCCATTGACCGTTCGGCCCGCCCGGCTCGAACCCGGCGGCAGCGTAGCCTTCGCTCAGATAGCGGATGACCTTTTCCTCGGCCGGGGTGGCGATGCCCCTGCCCTCGAAACTGTCGTCCGATAACGTCTTGATGTCCTGCGAGATGCGCGCCGCATCGAACGTCGGGACGGTATGAACCGCAGCGGGATTGGACGCCGTGGCGCAGGCGGACAAGGCGGCGCTCGCCAACAAAAGAGCGGCGAAAGAAGAGATAAGACGCATGAACTGAAGGCCCCACAGCCAGAAACGATGCGCGACCCTAGGGGGCGATCATCCAGCTGTCGACACAAACGAGCCTTCCGTTAGCGTGCAACGGGGCTCTCGCGAGCGTCGCAGGTTTTTGTCACGGCCTCGCGAATGTCGGCATAACGACCACGGACGGCCAGATTCCTCGCAGCTTCGCAATCGCCGCTGGCGATCAAACGGTCGAGTTTGTCAGCCAGCTCGAAGCGCTGGTCGATGACCACCTGCCGCCAACGCTGGATTTGATCACGCCGCTCGTTTTCGACAATCAGGCGACGGTCGTTGTCTTCAAAACGCGCAAGGCCGCCGACCGCGTAGATGACCTGAGAGTTCGAGGGACTTGGTGTGGTGGTCGGCTGCGCGGCGGAAACTGTCATCGCCAAGCCGAGAACAGTTGTAAGCATTGTCACCTCCCGATGTTCGTCAGCGATTTAGACACAGGTTGCAAACACGCGCTACCTCAAGGCGATGAAAATCAACTTCAGACAGTGCACACAAGGGCTTCGGGCCGTACCAAACATGATCCGCAAACGAAAAAGCCCGCCGAGGCGAACCTCGGCGGGCCTACGATTTCGATCCGGCGGCGATGCCCTTAGTGGGCGACGCCCTTCCAGATGCGGCGGTAGGCGACATAGGTGATGCCGGCGAACAGCAGCAGATAGATCATCACGCCCAGACCGGCCTGCTTGCGCTCGACCATCTTCGGCTCGGACGTCCAGGCGATGAAGGCCGCGACGTCCTTGGCGTATTGATCGACCGTCTGAGGCGAGCCGTCGTCATAGGTCACCTGACCGTTCTGAAGCGGCGGCGGCATGGCGATGAAGCCGCCGGGCGGAACGTCCTTGTGGTCGCCCGTCCAGAACGGCGTCAGGTCGCCGGCCATATAGGGGTTGTAGTGCTGACCCTCGCGGATCTGCAGGCCGGCCGGAGCCGCCTTGTAGCCCGACAGCAGCGAGTAGATGTAGTTGGCGCCGTCGTGACGGGCCTTGGCCATGACCGAAAGGTCGGGCGGCGCAGCGCCGCCGTTGCCAGCCGCCGCCGCCGTAGCGTTCGGATAGGGGGCGCGGAACTTGTCGGCCGGCGTGGCGTCGCGCTGGATCGCCTCGCCGGTCTCGCTGTCGATGTCGCCGACCTGATTTTCCTTGGCCAGAGCCTTCACGACAGGGTTGTCGTTCGGGTTCGGGTACTTCGGATTCCAGAACGGCCCATGACGGTCCCCCAGGTTCCGATAGTGCATCAGGTTCATGCTGTGACAGGCGGCGCAGACCTCGTGATAGACCTTGTAGCCGCGTTGCAGCTGGCCCTGGTCATAGGTGCCGAACGGCCCTTCGAAGCTGAACCCGCCCGAGCGCGGATGGGCGGCGGCGCCCGCCGCCATGGCGGGAGCGGCGGCGCTCAACAGACCCAGCGCAATCGCGGCCGAGGTGATGATCGTCTTGAACGACACGGTCTTCATTCCAATCGTCATGATTTTCAGACCTTGTGCTCGACGGCGCCGGCGCCGGTCAGGACCGGCTCGGAGATCGTCGCCGGGATCGGCAGCGGCTGCTCCTTCAACCCAACCAGCGGCATGATGATCAGGAAGAAGACGAAGTAGTAGAGGGTGAAGACCCGCGTCAGCCACAGGTAGGAGTTCAGGTCGCCGTCGATCAGGGTGAAGGTCTTGAACGACCCGATCACCGGCGCGTCAGGCAGCTGACCACCGCACCAGCCCAAGCCAACGCCCACCACCAGGAAGATGATGAAGAAGGTCCGCATCGTCGGGCGATAGCGCATCGAGCGCACCTTGGACGTATCCAGCCAGGGCAGGACGAACAGCACACCGATGGCGCTGAACATCGCCACCACGCCGCCGAACTTGTCCGGTATGGCGCGCAGGATCGCGTAGAAGGGCAGCATGTACCACTCGGGCACGATGTGGGCCGGCGTCTGCAGCGGATTGGCGGGGATATAGTTGTCGGCGTGGCCCAGCGCGTTCGGCTGATAGAAGACGAAGATGGCGAACAGGATCAGGAACAGGATGATCGCAAAGCCGTCCTTGACCGTGAAATACGGGTGGAAGGGCAGCGTGTCCTTCTTCTCCCGATCCTTCGGGATCAGGATGCCGACCGGGTTGTTCTGACCGGCCGAGTGCAGCGCCCAAAGGTGCAGCACGACGCAGCCCAGGATGGCGAACGGCAGCAGATAGTGCAGCGAGAAGAAGCGGTTCAGCGTCGCATTGTCGATCGCCGGGCCGCCGCGCAGCCAGATCAGGATCGGCTCGCCCAGCACCGGAATGGCGCCGATCAGGTTGGTGATGACCTCAGCGCCCCAGAACGACATCTGGCCCCACGGCAGGACGTAGCCCAGGAAGGCGGTGGCGATCATCAGGAAGAAGATCACGCAGCCGATGATCCAGATCATTTCGCGCGGCGCCTTGTACGAGCCGTAGTAGAGGCCGCGCAGCATGTGCAGATAGACGGCGATGAAGAACATCGACGCGCCGTTGGCGTGGACATAGCGGATAAGCCAGCCGCCGTTGACGTCGCGCATGATGCGCTCGACCGAGGCGAAGGCCAGGTCGACGTTCGGCGTATAATGCATGGCCAAAACGATGCCGGTGACGATCTGCGTCATCAGGCACAGGGCCAGGATGCCGCCGAAGGTCCACCAGTAGTTCAGGTTCCGCGGCGTCGGCAGGGACATGTAGTCCGCGCCGAATCGGATGATCGGCAGCCGGGTGTCCAGCCACTTCTCGACGCCCGTCTTCGGGACGTAGGTGCTCTCGTGATCGCTCATGATTCCCCCTTGGTCCTCAGCCGATCTTGACGCGGGTGTCGGACAGATAATCGTATTCCGGCACCACCAGGTTCAGAGGCGCCGGCCCCTTACGAATGCGGCCGGAGGCGTCGTAGTGCGAGCCGTGGCAGGGGCAGAACCAGCCGCCGTAATCGCCCGCGCCAAAGGTCGGCACGCAACCCAGGTGCGTACACGAACCGATGACGACCAGATATTTCTCGTGACCCGGCTTGGTGCGCTCGGCGTCGGTCTGGGGCTGTTTCAGGTCCGGAGCGTGATCGTCCGCGATGACTTTCTGCAGCTCGGCCGGGGTGCGGTAACGCACGAACACCGGCTTGCCCTGCCATTTGATGACGACCTGCTGGCCTTCCTGAACCTTGGTCAGGTCGAACTCGATCGACGCCAGCGCCAGCGTATCGGCCGCCGGATTCATCTGGTTGATCAGCGGCCAGGCGATCATGGCGCCCGCGCCGACCGCCGCGGCGCCCGCCGCGATGTAGATAAAGTCCCGACGATTGGGATCACCGCCCTCAGGGCTATGACCGTCTTCCGTATGCACGACCGATTCGGCCACGTTTCCACCTCTCGAACGCCGCAGAAGACCCCCAAGGGCGTCCCCAGCCACGGCACGAACCAACAAAAGACGCCGGGAATCCCCGACGGCCCGTGACTTGCGCCACGTTGGACGCAAGCTGCTGACGTTTCTTGCGAAACGCTCGCAAACAGACCGCGACAAACCCCCTCGCCGCGCGTATGTCAGGCCTTAGAATGCGTCTCGCCCTTTTTCAACCGGACATTCCTCAGAACGTCGGAGCCTGCATCCGATTGTCGGCCTGTTTCGGCGTCGATCTGCATGTGATCGAGCCGACGGGCTTCCGTTTCGACGACCGCGCCATGAAGCGCGCGGCCCTTGACTACGGCCCGCTGTCCCACATGACCCGCCACGCCGATTGGGCGGCCTTCCAGGCGGATCGTCCGGCCGGGCGGCTGGTGCTGCTTACGACCAAGGGCGCCACGCCCCTGCCCGATTTCGTCTTCCAGCCTGACGACACTCTGCTGCTCGGCAAGGAAAGCGCCG
Organism: Brevundimonas vesicularis; assembly: GCF_032067225.1. Taxonomy (GTDB): domain Bacteria; phylum Pseudomonadota; class Alphaproteobacteria; order Caulobacterales; family Caulobacteraceae; genus Brevundimonas; species Brevundimonas vesicularis_F. Next base: position 24,055 of record NZ_DAMBJX010000007.1, read on the forward strand.
GCGCCCCCGACTATGTCCACGCCGCCGCCGACGCGCGTGTCGTCGTGCCGCTGCGACCCGATGCCCGCTCGCTGAACCTGTCGGTCACCGCCGGAATCGCCCTTTGGGAAGGCCTGCGCCAGACGGGCGCCGTCGGTCAGTTCTGAGCCGACGCGGGCTCCAGCCGCGCCATCGACGGCCGCTCGCCGGCCTTTGACGCCGCGACGGCCTCGACCGACCGCATGACCCGCAGCAGGTTCTCGCCGGCGATCTTGCGGATGTCGGCCTCGGTCCAGCCCGCCGCCATCAGGGCCGCCAGGATCCGTGGATAGGCGTCCACCCCGCCCATGCCTTCCGGCAGGCTGCCGATGCCGTCGAAGTCGGCGCCCAGGCCGACATGGTCGATGCCCGCCACTTCACGCACGTGCTGAATATGCGCCACCACGTCGGCCAGGGTCGCCTGAGGCGTCGGATTGGCGGCGGTCCAGGCGGTCAGCCCGGCCTCGACCGCGCCGGGATCGCCGGGGTTTAGCGTCTTCAGCCGCGCCTCCTCGCCCGCCTTGGCCCCGTTCCAGGCCCGCACCGCCTCGGACACGAAACCGGGCGCCAGGTTGATCATCACGATGCCGCCGTCCTGCGGCATCATCCGCAGCACCCGATCCGGCACATTGCGCGGATGATCCGTGACCGCCCGCGCTGACGAATGGGAGAAGATGACCGGCGCATCGGACACGCGCATGGCGTCCAGCATCGTCTCCTCGGAGACGTGGCTGAGGTCGACCATAATGCCCAACCGGTTCATCTCATTGACCACCGCCTCGCCGAACGGGCTGAGCCCGCCCCACTTCGGCGCGTCCGTCGCGCTGTCGGCCCAGGTCGTGGTCTTGGAGTGGGTCAGGGTCATGTAGCGCGCGCCGGCCCGATAGAACTCCCGCAGCAGGGCCAGGGAATCGTCGATCGAATAGCCGCCCTCCATCCCGATCAGGCTGGCGATCCGGCCCGATTTGAACACCGCGTCCACCTCGTCCGCCGTGGTCGAAAGGCCGAAGGTGTCGGGATGGGCGGCGATGATGCGCTTGGCCGTGTCGATCTGCTCGAAGGTTTCCTCAACCGCCTTCAGCGGCGTCAGGCTGGCAGGCACATAGACGGACCAGAACTGCCCTCCGACACCCCCGGCCTGCAGGCGCGCGATATCGGTATGCAGTTTGGTCGACGCCGCCAGATTCCTCGTCAGATCAACGGCGTAAACGTCGTTTCCGTACTGCTGTCGCAGCGCCCACGGCAGGTCGTTGTGCCCGTCGATCAGCGGCGTGGTCTTCAAAATCTCCATCACCCGCGCCTCATCCGCGTCCTGGGCCTGAACCGCCCCTCCCAGCGCGAGCGAGGCGACGGCGACGGAGACGAGACGGCGGATCATTGGCGGGCTTCCTGAAAACGGCAGGCGGCCATTAGCGCCCGCGATTCTGCTTATGACAACCTGTCCGGATGACGCCGCGGCCGTGACGTGGTTCAAGCGCGCCATGAGCGACGCCGTCTTCACCGATCCGCTCGACCTGAAGAAGGTCGAGACCCGCGCCTGGTTCGAACATCTGCGCGACCGCATCCATGCCGCCTTCGAGGCGCTGGAGGACGCCGCCCCCGCCGACCTGTTCCCCGGCGAGCCCGGTCGCTTTGTCCGTACAGTATGGGAGCGGCCAGAGGGCGGCGGCGGCGTCATGGGAATGATGCACGGTCGCCTGTTCGAGAAGGTCGGCGTCCACGTCTCGACGGTGCATGGCGCCTTTCCCGCCGACTACGCCAAGAACGTGCCTGGCGCCGACGTCGATCCACGCTTCTTCGCGACGGGGATCAGCCTGATCTGCCACCCCGTCAGCCCGCGCATTCCGGCCGTCCACATGAACACCCGCTTCATCGCCACGACCAAGAGCTGGTTCGGCGGCGGCGGCGACCTGACGCCCGTGCTGATGGCGGATCGTCGTCAGGATCACCCCGACACCGTCGCCTTCCACGCGGCCATGCAGGCCGCCTGCGACGCCCACGACCCGACCTGGCACGCCAAATACAAGGCCTGGTGCGACGAGTATTTCTATCTGCCCCACCGCAAGGAGCCGCGCGGCACCGGCGGCGTCTTCTACGATCATCACGACAGCGGCGACTATGACCGAGACTTCGCCTTCACCCGCGACATCGGCCTGGCCTTCCTGGACGTCTATCCCCGCATTGTCGCCGGCCGCATGGTGGAGCCCTGGACGGCCGAGGAGCGCGAGGAACAGTTGATCCGCCGGGGCCGCTACGTCGAGTTCAACCTGCTCTACGACCGCGGCACCATGTTCGGACTGAAGACGGGCGGCAACGTCGACTCGATCCTGTCGTCCATGCCGCCGGTGGTGAAGTGGCCCTAGCCCATCGCCTCGACAAACACGTCGCCGGCCCGGCTGCGATACCGTTCGCGGTGTCGTAACAGGCGGAACGGCCGCTCCGGCAGGGTGAAGGGCGCCGTCACCAGCCGCCCGGCCGCCACCGACGCATAGGCCACGCTTTCCGACAGGGCCGTGGCTCCCGCCCCCGCCTCGGCCGACGCCAGTACGGCTTCGTTCGACGGCAGGGTCATCGATACCGACAGGGTCGCGGGATCGACCCCCATGTCCCGCACCGCCGCTTCCAGCGTCGATCGCGTGCCCGACCCGACCTCGCGCAGCACCCAGGGCTGGCCCGCCAGATCCTTCGCCTCCAGCCGACGTCGCGTCGCCCACGGATGGTCAGGCGTCACCAGCACGGCCAGCCGATCCGACCCCACCTGGACCTGTGATAAGGCAGGTTCGTCCACCGCCCCCTCGACCAGGCCGATCTCGGCGGCGCCGCTCAGCACCGCCTGCGCCGCCTCGCGCGTGTTGCCGATCTCGACGGCCAGTTCGACGCCGGGATAGGCCGTGTGGAAATCCACCAGCCGGCGCGGCAGCCAGTAGCTGGCGATGGTCTGGCTGGCGAACACCGCCAGACGCCCGCGCCGCAGGGCGCTCATGTCCGCCAGCGCTGCCTCGGCCGCCGCCGCTCGCGCCAGCACCGCCTTGGCCTCAGGCAGAAAGGCGCGGCCAGTCTCGTTCAGCACCACGCCCCTACCGACCCGGTCGAACAGCCGCACGTCGTGCTCGGTTTCCAACGCCGCCAACGCGTTCGACACGGCCGACTGTGTCAGGTTCAGCGCCCTTGCCGCCGCCGTCACATGGTCACGCTCGGCGACGGCGACGAAGATACGCAGGCGTTCCAAGGTCACAATTAATCTCCAAATCGGATTGAAACGACCATAACTATCCGTTGGACTGCCGTCGAGGGCAGGCGCATCACGCTTGACGATGAAGTCCGCCGCCCTGCCCGCCCCCTTCCACGCGCCCAGTTTGGCGTCGGTGACGGCGTTCGGGCGCACGATCCGGCCGGGCGTCATGCTGTGCCTGCTGGTCACTCTGGCCGCCATCGGTCTGACCAGCATCGAGCGGGACGTCATCGGCCATGTCTGGCTGGAGCCGCTGGTGCTGGCCATCCTGCTGGGCGCCGCCGTGCGCACTGCCTGGACGCCCGATGCGCGGTTCAAGGCCGGGATCGACTTCTCGGCCAAGACCTTGCTGGAGGTCGCGGTGGTGCTGCTCGGCGCCTTGGTCAGCGCTGCCACCCTGTCATCGCTGGGCGTCGGCTTCGTCCTGGGCATTTTCGCCCTGGTCGCGCTCGCCATCGTCGTCGGTTTCGGCGTCGGCCGCGCCCTGGGCCTTAACGCGCGCATGGCCCTGCTGGTCGCCTGCGGCAACGCCATCTGCGGCAACTCCGCCATCGCCGCCGTCGCCCCCGTCATCGACGCCGATGGAAAAGAGGTCGCCGCCTCCATCGCCTTCACCGCCGTGCTCGGCGTGATCGTGGTTTTGGCCCTGCCCCTGCTGGGGGGCCTGATCCATCTGAACGGCCTGCAATACGGCGCCCTGGCCGGTTTGACCGTCTATGCGGTGCCGCAGGTTCTGGCGGCCGCCGCGCCCTTCGGCGCCCTCGCCACCCAGACCGGCACGGTGGTCAAGCTGGTGCGGGTGCTGATGCTCGGTCCTGTCATCCTCGCCCTGTCGCTGATCTTCCGCGAGCGCGCGCCCGGCGCCGCAAAACCCGGCCTGTCGCGCCTGCTGCCCTGGTTCATCATCGGCTTCCTGATCATGATCGGCCTGCGCTCGTTTGACCTGATCCCGCAGGCCGCGCTGGCGCCCATGGCCGCCGCCTCCAGCCTGCTGACCGTGGTCGCCATGGCTGCCTTGGGTCTCCAGACCGACATCCGCGCCGTCGCCCGCGCCGGCGGCCGCGTCGTCGCCGCCGTCATCCTGTCGCTAGGCGCCCTAGTGGTGCTGGCGCTGGCGCTGATCCGGCTGCTGGGCCTCTAGATCCCGCTGCCGTCATCCTCGACCGGCGGCGGGGTCAGCAGCAGGAAGGCGCGGATCCAGGCCGTCAGCACGGCCCGGTCGTTGGGCCGCTTCAGACTATCGATCGCCTGATCCGCCACATCATGCGGGATGCGCGCCCCGCGCCGTCCCTCGATCAGGGCCGCCGCATAGTCCGGCTGAAACTCCGGATGGCACTGGAACGAGATCGCATCGTCGCCCCAGGCCAGGCCGGCGTAGGGCGTAAACCCGCTGGAGGCGATCACCCGCGCGTCGTCCGAAACCGCTACGACCTGATCCTGGTGCGACACAGGAATGGCGATCGTTCGCGCCCGCGGATGCATCCACGGCGCATCCTCACGCACGTCATAGCGGTGCAGACCCACGCCCCAGCCCTTGTGCGACTTCTCGACCACCCCGCCGAACGCATGTGCCAGCGCCTGATGCCCGAAACAGATGCCGACCAGCCGCGTCCGCCCCCGCGCCGCCCTCAGCCAGTCGATCAGCTGCGGGATCCACGGCAGGTCGTCATAGACCCCCGCCGCCGACCCCGTGACGATGGCCCCCTGGAAGACCGACGGATCCTCGGGCAGTTGCCCCGACTGCACGTCGAACCGCGTCGTCGGCACGCCCTCGCCCAGCAGGGCCCGGAACCGCGCCGGATAGTCATCGAAATCGTCCTTCAGATGCTCCGGCGGGTGTCCGGTTTCCAGAATGGCGATGCGCGTCATGCGATCAACCTAGTGACTGCGGTCAGAAGGTCCAGACCTCGGCCCGTCCGCCCGCTTCGCCCAGCGCCCCCGCGACCCAGCCGCAGATCTCGGTCGCGGCAGCTTCCGCGCCCGCCGGCGGATTGACCACCACCATGGCGCAGCCGTTCATCTTCATCGGATTGGTCAGCGGCCTCAGCCGCGCCTCGGCGACCAGGGTCGACCCCGCCTTGCCCTGCAGCCGCCGGATAAAGCCGTCGAAGGTCTCCAGATCCTTCAGCGGCGTCCAGATCGCCACCGTCGCCGTCGGATCGCGCCTCACCACCGAAATCGCGGTCTCGGCCGAGCGGATATAATCGTCGGGCTTTTCGAACGGCGGGTCGATCAGCACCAGCGGCCCGCGCACCTTCGCCGCCTCCCCCGCCACCGCCGCATAGCCGTCGCCCTCGCGCGCCTCGGCGTTCGCGCGCCCGGTCAGCGCCTCGGCCAGCATGGCCCGCACCGGCGGGTTCAACTCGAACCCAACGTAGCGACCGCCGGGCGTCAGCGCGTCCGCGATCAGCAACGGCGACCCCGGATAGAACCGCGACCCGCCCTCAGGATTCAGCGCCGCGACCTCGCCCGCCAGCGTGTCCATCAGCGGCGTCCGCCCGTCGGCGGACATCAAACGCGCCACGCCGGCCTCGGCCTCCTTCGATCGCGCGCCGTCGCCCGACAGATCGTACAGCCCCGCCCCCGCATGGGTGTCGAACACCGTCAGCGGCCCGGCCGCCTGCCGCGCTTTCACCAACCACAGCACCAGGGCATGCTTGACCAGGTCGGCGAAGTTTCCGGCGTGAAAGCTGTGGCGATAGTTCATGCCGCCTCGTCTCGCGCCCGGCCCGCGCGGTCAAGCGGAACTCGCGCGCCAGACACGGCGTTCGGCCTAAGTCCTTGTACGGAAAGATGCGATGGCCGCCAAAACCACCCTCACCGACGCGCAACGCAAGCCGCCCAAGGGCGTCGCGACCCAGGCCAAGCGCGGTCTCGACCTGCGCGACAAGCACGACCGGGGCGGCACCGAGGTCGGCGTACGCCGCGCCCATCAGTTGGCGGATCAGAAGCCCGTCTCGGACAAGGACATCAAGGACATCTACAGCTATTTCGCCCGCCACACCGTCGACAAGGACGGCAAGGGCTGGGGCAGCCGCACCGATCCTTCGGCCGGCTATATTGCCTGGCTGTTGTGGGGCGGCGATCCGGCCGAGCGCTGGATCAAGCGGCTGCACGACCGCCTCGAAAAGGCGAACGGGTGATGGCCGACGGATCGCACGCCTTCGACATCGCCGCCGAAGTCCCCGAAGGCCTCAGCTATTGCAGCGACGAGTTCGCGGGACTGACCCGGCGCCGCGCCGGCAAGGGCTGGTCCTATCGCGACGCCAAGGGCAAGACCATCACGGACGCCAAGACCCTGGACCGCATCCGCGCCCTGGCCATTCCGCCCGCCTGGACCGACGTCTGGATCTGTCCCAAGGCCAACGGCCACATCCAGGCCACCGGCCGAGACGTGAAAGGGCGCAAACAATATCGCTATCACAATGACTGGAGTACGGCCCGCTCCGAGAACAAGTTCGACAAGCTGCCCGCCTTCTCGCGCAATCTGCCGAAACTGCGCGACAAGGTCGAACATGACCTGGCCCTTCGCGGCGTCTGTCGTGACAAGGTGCTGGCCACCGCCGTGCGCCTGCTGGAGATTACCCTGATCCGGGTCGGCAACTCCATCTACGCCAAACAGAACCGCAGCTACGGCCTGACGACCCTGCACAAACGTCACATCGATGTGGATGGCGCGGCCTTGACGTTCGAATTTCGCGGCAAGAGCGGCAAGGATCACAGCGTCAGCGTCAAGGACCGGCGCCTCGCCAAGGTGGTGCGACAGCTGGAAGGCCTGCCCGGCCAGCAGCTGTTCAAATACCGCGCGGCCGACGGGACGCTGTGCCCGGTCGACTCCGACGATGTGAACGCCTACATCCGAAAGGCGATGGGCGAGCAGTTCTCGGCCAAGGACTTCCGCACCTGGGCCGGCACCGTCTCGGCGGCGCGGGCGCTGCGCGACACCGAGGCCCCGACCTCGCCCACCGACGCCAAGCGAAAGATCACCGTCTGCGTCAAGGCTGTCGCCGGCCTCTTGGGCAACACCCCCACCGTCTGCCGCGCTTCTTATGTCCACCCCAAGGTCTTCGCCCTGTTCGAAAGCGGTGAAATCGGCAACGCCTTGCCGGGGTCGGAAACCAAGGGGTTCGAAAAGGCGCTGATCAAACAGCTGCTGGCTGTCTGATCAGCAGCATTCGTCTCTCAGGCCGCCTTGTCCCAGTCCAGCACGACCTTGCCCGATTGGCCCGACTTCATGGCTTCGAAGCCTTCGCGGTAGTCGGCGTAGCCCAGGCGGTGCGTGATCAGCGGGCTGAGGTCCAGGCCGGCTTTCAGCAGGCCCAGCATCTTGCGCCAGGTGGTGAACATCTCGCGGCCATAGACGCCCTTGATGGTCAGGGCCTTCAGAATGATCGCGCCCCAGTCGGTTTCCATCGGCTTGCCGGGAATGCCCAGCAGCGCCATGCCGCCGCCCATGATCAGGGTGTCGACGCACTGTTTGAAGGCGATGGGCGAGCCCGACATCTCCAGCGCCACGTCGAAGCCAACCTTCAGGCCCAGTTCCTTCATGACATCGTGGATGTCTTCCTTGGTCGTATTCACGGTGCGAACGCCCGGCGCGACCTTCTGCGCCAGCTCCAGCCGGAAGTCGTTGATGTCGGTCAGGACCACGGTGCGCGCGCCCGCGTGGCGGGCAACAGCGGCGGCCATCATACCGATCGGGCCGGCGCCGGTGACCAGCACATCCTCACCCAGCAGGTCGAACTGCTGGGCCGTGTGAACCGCATTGCCGAACGGATCGAGGATCGAGCCGATCTCATAGGGCACATCGTCCGGCAGTTCGATCACGTTGAAGGCCGGCGCCACCACGAACTCGGCGAAGGCGCCCTGACGGTTCACGCCAATGCCGCGCGTCTTGGGGTCCAGGTGGAAATGGCCGGCGCGGGCGGCTTCCGAGTTCAGGTCGATGACGTGGCCCTCGGCCGAGACGCGCTGGCCGATCTTCAGCGGCCGATCCACGTCCTTGCCGATGGCGACGATCTCGCCGGCGAACTCGTGGCCGGTGATCATCGGGGTCGGAACGTTCTTCTGGGACCACTCGTCCCAGTTCCAGATGTGGATATCGGTGCCGCAGACCGCCGTGCGATGAACCCGGATCAGCACATCCTCCGGTCCCGCCTCGGGGATCGGCGCGTCGATCAGTTCGAGGCCGACGCCGGGCGCGGTCTTGGCCAGGGCCTTCATCGTGTCGGTCATAGTCTCAACTCCCTGAGATCGTGGCTCCGGGTTCATCCCGAAGCCTGCGACTGAGGCCCCACGCCTCCTCGCCGCTTGGTCTTCGTCGATGGCGGGCGAAAGGGGCTAAATGACGCCCAGCTCCCGGCCCGCCTGGGTGAACACTTCGACCGTCCGGTCGATCTGATCGAAGGTATGCGCCGCCGACATCTGTGTGCGGATGCGGGCCTGGCCACGCGGCACGACGGGGAACGAGAACCCGATCACATAGACGCCCAGCTCCAACGCCCGCGCCGCGAAATCCTGCGCCAGTTTGGCGTCGCCCAGCATGACCGGGATGATCGGATGTTCGCCGTCCAGCAGGGTGAAGCCCGCGTCCGACATGGCCCCGCGATAGCGATGGGCGTTGGCCGACAGACGGGTGCGCAACGAATCGCCTTCCGTCCCTTGGGCGATGCAGATCGCCTCCAGGCTGGACCCGCACACGGCCGGCGCGAGTGCATTGGAGAACAGATAGGGCCGCGCCCGCTGCTTCAGCAGTTCGACCACCGACTTCTTGGCGCAGATGAAGCCGCCCATGGCGCCGCCCAGGGCCTTGCCGAAGGTGCCAGTGACGAAATCCACCTCGACACCGTGATGGGCGAACGAGCCCCTGCCTTGCATGCCGAGGAAACCCGTGGCGTGGCAGTCGTCCACCATGATCAGGGCGTCATATTTGTCGGCCAGCGCCCGGATTTCGTCCAGCTTGGCGATATAGCCGTCCATCGAGAAGGCGCCGTCGGTGGCGATGATGATGTCGCGCGCGCCGGCCGCGCGGGCCTCCTTCAGCCGGCTCTCCAACTCGTCCATGTCGGAGTTGGCGAAGCGATAGCGTTTGGCCTTGCACAGCCGAACCCCGTCGATGATCGAGGCGTGGTTCAGGCTGTCGGAGACGATGGCGTCGTTTTCGCCCAGTAGCGGCTCGAACAGACCGCCGTTGGCGTCGAAGGCGGCGGCGAACAGGATGGCGTCCTCGAAACCAAGATAGCTGGCGATGGCCGCTTCCAGCTCCTTGTGGATCTCCAGCGTGCCGCAGATGAAGCGCACGGACGCGGTGCCCGCGCCCCACTTCGCTTGCGCCGCCATTCCGGCCTGGGTCACGCGCTCGTCGCCGGCCAGGCCAAGATAGTTGTTGGCGCAGAAGTTCAGCACGTCGCGTCCGGCGACCTGGATCACAGGCCCCTGGCGCGAGGCGATGATGCGTTCGGGCTTGGTCAGGCCCTGGGCGTCGATCTCGGACAGTTCGCCGGCGACGCGGTCGTAGAAGCTCTGGGTCATGAGCCGCGACCTACGCCGATTTTCGATCGGTTTCCACCCGCCTCAGGTCGCCGGCGCCGGGTTGGCCTCGGCCCGGATCGGACTGACGCGGATGCGGCCGCCGCAGGGGCTGAACGAGAACGGCAGGCTGACGGCGGCGGTATCGCTGGGCGCCGTGACCTTTATCGTGGCCGCGTCGGGACACGTCTTTTGCATGGCTTTGTTGGGCACGACGCTCCAGGCCATTTCGAAATAGGCCTTGGCGCGGGGCGCCAGTTGGACCGGCGTGGGGGCCTGGCCTTGGCGGAAATAGCTTCCTGGGCTCTGTTCGGCGCGTATGGACGACAGGGTGCGTCCGCGCGCGTCCTGCAAGGTCACTGTCGGATAGCCGGTCAGGCTGCAGGCCTGGCTTCCGATATTCTGAAGACTGAAGTTGGTGACCCGATTTCCGGCGCCCGCATCCCCGTCGCCCGCCGCCAGCGTCAGTTGCGGCCCCTTGCAGGGCAGCGCAGCGGGCAAGACCCCGCCGGTCGCCTCGGTCGGCGTCTGACCTGGCGTCGGCAGCGGTCCGGGCGTCGCATCCGCCCCGGGGATCGGCCGCGAGCAGCGCTCCAGCACCGCGACACCTGTGGTGCCGTCCGGACCCAGTCGGCTCAGCGTGCCGCTCTCCTGTCCATCACGCGTCGCCGTCCACCATTCCACCCCGCCGCCGACATAGCGCGCGCCGCTGGCGGCCTGCACCGAACGCAAGGCATAGTTCTGGTTCTGATGGGTCAGCCTGGCGTTGTCGCTGTCGACATACTGGACCTGAAGCGTCGCGCCGCTTTCGCAGGCATAACCGATCGAGGGCGCATCGGATGCAGGCGCGGCCGACGGTTCGACCGGGGCGGCGGGCTGTTCCGGCTCGGTGCGAGAGCAGGCTGCGGCGCCGGTCAGGGCGGCGATGGCGACGAATGCGGTCAGGCGGTGCGACATCATGTCATGTCCTCTGGTTTCGGCTTCAACGGCCCAACCTGACCAAAGGCTCCGCTTAATGCCCCGCTTTTGGCGTCTCCATCAGCTCGATCAATACGCCGCCCATGTCACGCGGATGCAGGAAGACGACCGGCGTCCCGTGCGCCCCGATGCGCGGCTCGCCCGTGCCCAGGATTGTCACGCCCTTGGCCCGCATCTCGGCGACGGCGGCATGGATGTCCACGACCTCGAAACAGACGTGGTGCTGGCCGCCTTTCGGGTTCTTGGCCAGGAAGCCGACGATGGGACTGGTGTCGTCATAGGGTTGGATCAGCTCGATCTGAGCCGTCGGCGTATCGACGAAACAGACCTTCACCCCCTGCGCCGGCAGGTCGAACGGCTCGCCGATCTTCGTCGCGCCCAGAATGTCGCGATATAGTTTGATCGAGTCCGCGATGGACGGCGTGGCGACGCCGACGTGGTTCAGGGCGCCGATCATGGTTTGTCCTTTGCGGCGGCAGGCTGGGCGTAACCCAGACGCTGGTTCAGCTTCTCGATCAGGTCGACGGCCGTATCGGCGATGGCCGAACCGGGCGGATAAACGGCGGCCGCTCCCATATCGAGCAGGGGTTGGACGTCGGACGGCGGGATCACGCCGCCGACCACGATCATGATGTCGGGCCGGCCCAGTTTCTCCAACTCGGCCTTCAACTCGGGCACCAGCGTCAGGTGCCCGGCCGCCAGCGACGATGCCCCGACCGCGTGAACGCCCTTCTCGACCGCTTCTTGAGCCGCCTCGGACGGCGTCTGGAACAGGCTGCCCGCCGTGACGTCGAAGCCCAGATCGCCGTATCCGGTCGCGACCACCTTCTGGCCCCGGTCGTGCCCGTCCTGGCCCAGTTTGGCGATCAGGATGCGCGGCGGCCCGCCGTCATTCTCGACGAAGGTCGCGACCATCTCGCGGGCGCGGGCGAAGCGGGCGTCGGTCCCCGCCTCCTTGGCGTATACGCCCGAAACGGTCTGGACCGTGGCCACGTGGCGGCCGAAGGCGGCCTCCAGCGCGTCGGAGATTTCACCCACCGTCGCCTTGGCGCGGGCGGCCTGAACCGCCAGTTCCAGCAGGTTGGCGGTCCCGCGCGCGCCCTCGGTCAGCGCGTTCAGCGCCGCATCGGTCGCCGCCTGGTCCCGCTCGGCGCGCAGGCGCTTCAGCTTGTCGATCTGGGCGGCCAGCACCGCCGCATTGTCGACCTTCAGCATCGGAATGTCGTCGACGACGGGGTTCAGATATTTGTTCACCCCGACCACCGTTTGCTGGCCAGTGTCGATCCGGGCCTGGGTCTTGGCGGCGGACTCCTCGATCCGCAGCTTGGGAATGCCGGCTTCGATCGCCTTGGCCATGCCGCCCAGGGCCTCGACCTCGGCCATATGGGCGCGCGCTCGTTCGGCCAGTTCGTGGGTCAGCCGCTCGACATAGAAGCTGCCGCCCCAGGGATCGATGACCCGCGTCAGCCCCGTTTCCTGCTGCAACAGGATCTGGGTGTTGCGCGCGATCCGGGCCGAAAAGTCGGTGGGCAGGGCCAGGGCCTCGTCCAGCGCATTGGTGTGCAGGCTCTGCGTCTGGCCGCCCGCCGCCGCCATGGCCTCGACCATGGTGCGGGGCACATTGTTGAACACGTCCTGCGCGGCGAGGCTCCACCCCGAGGTCTGGCAGTGGGCGCGTAAGGACAGCGACTTGGGATCGACCCCGCCCTCTTTCCTGACCGCCTCGGCCCACAGCAGGCGGCCGGCCCGCATCTTGGCCACCTCCATGAAATAGTTCATGCCGATCGCCCAGAAGAAGCTCAGGCGCGGCGCGAACCGGTCGATCGGCATCCCCGCCGCGACGCCCGCGCGCAGATACTCGATCCCGTCCGCCAGGGTGTAGGCCAGCTCGATATCCGCCGAGGCTCCCGCCTCCTGCATGTGGTAGCCGCTGATGGAGATCGAGTTGAACTTCGGCGTCTCCTGCGCCGTCCAGGCGAAGATGTCCGCGATGATCCGCATCGAGGGCTCGGGCGGATAGATGTAGGTGTTGCGAACCATGAACTCCTTCAGAATGTCGTTCTGAATGGTCCCGGTCAGCTTGGCGTGCGGCACGCCCTGTTCTTCCGCCGCGACGACATAGAGAGCCAGGATCGGCAGCACCGCCCCGTTCATCGTCATCGACACCGACATCTGGTCCAGCGGAATCCCGTCGAACAGGGTCCGCATGTCGTAGATGCTGTCGATGGCCACGCCCGCCATGCCGACGTCGCCCTTCACCCGGAGGTGGTCCGAGTCATAGCCCCGGTGCGTCGCCAGGTCGAAGGCGATGCTCAGCCCCTTCTGACCGGCCGCCAAGTTGCGGCGATAGAAGGCGTTGGACTCCTCGGCGGTCGAGAAGCCGGCGTATTGCCGGATGGTCCACGGATTGCCCGCATACATGGTCGGATACGGACCGCGCACGAACGGCGCGAACCCCGGCAGGCCGTGCGGGTGATCCAGCGCGTCCGTGCTGTCGGGACCATATGCGGTCTCGACCGTCAGCCCCTCGGGCGTCAGCCAAGGATCGCGCGTCGGCCCCTGCCCGGTCGCATCGAGGTTCAGGGCGATCTTGCTGAAGTCGGGGAAAGTCATTGAGCCGCCTCCTCGAAGGCTGCGGCAAACCGGATCGGCGTTAGTGGCTCGCAGACCCGTTCGACCGCCACGGCCGCCTCATCGCCCGCCTCGACCGGCGCCGGCCGCACGTCCGCATCGACATATTTGGTCACGCCGATGATCTGCGCCGCGCCGTTCGTCAGCGCGGCCTCGCGGACCGCGCGGGCGCGGGCGATGCGGGGCTGGATGACCGAACCCTTCAGGGCTTCGACCAGACCGCCCTCGGCCTCGATCATCTGGAACTCGGCCCAGCCGGCCTCCGCCAGGTCCCGCGTCCGGGCGTCCAGATACCAGGAGCCAGCGGCCGGATCGTCGACCCGGCCCAGATTGGCCTCCTCCATCAACACCAGTTGGGTGTTCCGCGCCTGTCGCCGCGCAAAGGCGTCTGACGTTCCGGAGGCGCGGGTGAAGCCATCCAGCACCACCACGTCCGCTCCGCCGACCGCACCGGCGAAGCCCGCCGCCGTCAGCCGCAGCAGATTGGGCCAGGGATCGCGCGCCGACAGCATCCGCCGCGACGAGCGCGCTTCGATAACCGCCGGAACCTCCACGTCGAACGCTTTCGTCAGGCTGGCCCAGATCAGCCGCATGGCCCGAACCTTGGCCAGGCTGTCAAAGTATTCCGCATCGACCGACAGGCCGACGACGGTGCCGCGCAAAGCCGCCTCGACCGACATCCCGGCCTCCACCGCCGCCTTCGCATGGGCCACGACGCTGGACGCCGCAAAGGCCAGCTCCTGCGCCGCCGATCCACCCGCCTCGTGTGCGACCCGGCCGCTGGCCAGGAAGAAGGTCGCGTCGGGATAGGCGCCCGCATGACGCGCCGCCGTATTGGCCGCCAGGCTCAGATGCTCTTCCACAGAACGCGGCGCCCCGCCCGCCTCGGCGAAGGCCGAGACCGGGTCCATATGAAATCGCAGCTGGGCGCGCGGCGAGCCCTTGGCGACGACCGCCAGCGCATTGGCCGCATCCGGCCCGTCGATACCGGCGTCCAGCGCGACGGGCGCCAGTTCCAGCGCCACGCCTTCCAGCGCCCGGCCTAACGGCGCGGAATCCGACAGCACCCGCCCCTTCAGTACCACCGAGGCCGCGCCGTTCTCCAGATCGGTCAGGACGGCGGCGTTGACCGCCTCGGCATCGTCGCCCTCCACCAGCGTCCGCAGATCCCAGGCCCGACCTTCGGAGTCGGACGGGCGCGGGGCGAAGATCGGCTGCACGCCCGTCGCGCCCGCGTACAGCGGCCGTGTCACCAGTTGATCGGCGTCGAGATGCATCAGGGACTCGATCGGCCGATCCTTCAGCGCCTTCTGGGCCGCCTCGCGCCATTCCAGCGGCGTGGGCGCGGGAAAGCCCGTCATCACCCGAACTCCACCAGCACGTCGTCCGCCGCCACGGGATCGCCGTCCTTGGCGCCGACGGCCTTCACCACACCGTCGCGCTCGGCCTTCAGGATGTTCTGCATCTTCATGGCCTCGATGATGGCCACCGTCTCGCCGGTCTTGACCTCCTGGCCCACGACCACCGGGATCGAGACCACCAGACCCGGCATCGGCGACAGCACCATCTTGGAGGTGTCCGCCGCGACCTTCTCCGGCAGACGCGCATACAGTTCGGCGACGTGGGGCCGCAGCACCCGCACCCGCGCCCTGGCCGCACGGTGGCGGATGTCGAAGCCGTCGGCGACGCGTTTGACCTCGGCGGTGAAGGGCTCGCCGTCCAGATCGGCCTTGAACTGTGCCAGACCCGGCCGCCAGTCGATGTCCGACAGGCGGATGTCGCCCCCGCCCGTCAGGGTCAGGATCATCTCCTCGTCCTCGTCATAGGACAGTCCGACGCCGTGCGGCGTCTTGTCGATCATCACGATCCAGTCAGTGCGATCCGACGGGTCGCCGTCCTGTTCGGCGATGACCTCGTGCATGGCCAGCGCCGAGGCGATCAGGATGCGTTCCTGGTCCTGCGTCGGTTTCAGGCCGTGGAAGCCGTCCGGGAACTCGTCCTTGATATAGCTGGTCGACAGATTGCCCGACTTGAACCGGTCCTGGTCCATCACTGCCGCCAGGAAAGGCACATTGTGACCCAGCCCCGACAGGTGGGTGTCCTCCAGCGCGCGGGCCATACCCTCGACCGCCGCCTCGCGCGTCTCGCCCCAGGCGCACAGTTTGGCGATCATGGGATCGTAGAACATGCTGATCTCGTCGCCCTCGCGGACGCCGGAATCGTTCCTGACCGTATAGTCCCCCTGATCGCCCTCTTCCGGCTGCTCGTATCGGACCAGCCGCCCGATCGAGGGCAGGAAGCCGCGATACGGATCCTCGGCGTATATGCGGCTCTCGATGGCCCAGCCGTCGATCTTCAGGTCCTTCTGCTCGAAGGCCAGCGCCTCGCCCCAGGCCGAACGGATCATCTGTTCGACCAGATCGACGCCCGTGATCAGCTCCGTCACCGGATGCTCGACCTGCAGCCGGGTGTTCATCTCCAGGAAGTAGAAGCTCTTGTCCTGACCGGCGACGAACTCGACCGTGCCGGCCGAGTCATAGTTCACCACCTGGGCCAGGGCGACGGCCTGCGCCCCCATGGCGGCGCGGGTGGCCTCGTCCAGCAAGGGGCTGGGCGCCTCCTCGATGACCTTCTGGTTGCGGCGCTGGATCGAGCATTCGCGCTCGAACAGATGGACCACATGGCCGTGCTTGTCGCCCAGCACCTGGATCTCGATATGGCGCGGATCGACGATGAACTTCTCCAGGAAGACCCGGTCGTCGCCGAAGGCGTTCAGCGCCTCGGCCTTCACCGCCGCAAACCCCTCGGCCATGTCGGCGTCCGAATGGGCCACCCGGATGCCCTTGCCGCCGCCGCCGGCCGAGGCCTTGATCATGATCGGATAGCCGATCTGGTTGGCGATCCTGACCGCCTCGTCCGGCGTCTCGATCAGCCCCATATGGCCCGGCACGGTCGAGACCCCCGCCTCGGCCGCCAGCTTCTTGGAGCTGATCTTGTCGCCCATGGCCTCGATGGCCTCGGGGTTCGGGCCGATGAAGGCGATCCCCTCGTCCCTCAGCCGCCGCGCGAACCCGGCGTTCTCGCTCAGGAAGCCAAAGCCCGGATGCACGGCCTGCGCCCCCGTCTGGCGCACCGCCTCGACGATCTTGTCGGCCAGCAAGTAAGACTGCGCCGCCGGCGCCGGCCCGATCAGCACCGCCTCGTCGGCCATCTCGACTGCCAACGACCCGGCGTCGGCCTCCGAATAGACCTGCACCGTCTGGATGCCCATCTTGCGGCAGGTCTTGATGATCCGAACCGCGATCTCGCCCCGGTTGGCGATGAGAATTTTGGAGAACATGGGGCTTCCTACGGGCGTCAAACGCCCAGTTTGGGCGAAAGCGGAACAGCGTTTCCGCCGCTCCAAACATGATAAAGGCGGTCGGACCATAGAACCCTAACGTCGTTGAAGACGCTGCCAGCAACTTCGGTATCACCGAGAAGGTTTGCTTCGAGTTCGTCCGCCACCTCGTCGAAAACCATCAAATCGGTATTTAGATAGATGACTAGCCCGCACCCGTTGGTTCCGTAATTTCCAATCTTTTTGGCCTTCTTGTCTGCAGCATGGTGGAGTGCAGAGCGCGTCGATGAGACGTTGTCAGGTTGGTAGGTGCGCAGAACTTCTTCACCGGCGCTTTTGCGAACGCGATCTTCCCGATATTCGTCGTTACGACGTCGTCCAGGTTCGATCACCTCCGTGACTTCGTAAAACCTATCCACGGAGTCCGACATTTGGACCCCCAGGTCAGGACGATCATCAATCCATACAAGGGTAGCGCCGATAGCAGAGGCGAACCGGGCGGAGACATGAGCTTCTCGTGCCCACGTCATAGTATTGTCGGTTACAAAGTAATCGCCCATGGCCTCACTGAGATCGCCCACCAACTTGGTTAGGGATTTCGGTGACTGCCGCTGCGCCAATCGAGTTTTCCACTCCTCTTTGGACAGCGCAGTATTTGAGACGGTCCCCATCACAGCGGAATATTGTCGTGCTTCTTCCAGGGGTTCTCCTGGACCTTGTTCTTCAGCGTCCGCAGGGCCTTCACCAGCCGCCGCCGCGTACCGTGCGGCATGATGACGTCGTCGATATAGCCCAAGCCCGCCGCCACGAACGGATTGGCGAACCGGTCCTTGTACTCCGCCTCGCGCGCGGCCAGGGCCTCGGGATCGCCGGCCTCCTTGCGGAAGATGATCTCGACCGCCCCCTTGGCGCCCATGACCGCGATCTCGGCGGTGGGCCAGGCGTAGTTGACGTCGCCGCGCAGGTGTTTGGAGCTCATCACGTCATAGGCGCCGCCATAGGCCTTGCGCGTGATCAGGGTCAGTTTCGGCACAGTCGCCTCAGCATAGGCGAACAGCAGCTTGGCCCCGTGTTTGATCAGGGCGCCGTACTCCTGCTTGGTCCCCGGCATGAAGCCCGGCACGTCTACCAGCGTCACCAGCGGAATGTCGAAGGCGTCGCAGAAGCGCACGAAGCGCGCGGCCTTGCGGCTTGAATCGATGTCCAGCACGCCCGCCAGCACCTGGGGCTGGTTGGCGACGATCCCGACCGTCTGGCCGTCCAGCCGCCCGAAGCCGCAGATGATGTTCCTGGCGAAGTCGGCCCCGATCTCGAAGAAGTCGGCCTCGTCGACCACCTTCAGGATCAGCTCCTTCATGTCATAAGGCTGGTTCGGATTGGCCGGGATCAGGGTGTCCAGCGACGGCTCGTCCCGCTCGGGCTCGTCATAGCTCTCGCGCACCGGCGGCTTTTCACGGTTCGACAGCGGCAGGAAGCCGATCAGGCGGCGCACCTCCGATAGGGCCTCAAGGTCGTTCTCGAACGCCCCGTCCGCCACGCCCGACTTGCCGGCGTGAACGCGGGCGCCGCCCAGGTCCTCGTGGCTGACAACTTCGTTGGTGACCGTCTTCACCACGTCGGGTCCGGTCACGTACATGTAGCTCGTGTCCTTCACCATGAAGATGAAGTCGGTGATGGCGGGCGAATAGACGTCGCCGCCCGCGCACGGCCCCATGATCACGCTGATCTGGGGAATGACGCCGCTGGCAAGCGTATTCTGCAGGAAGATGTCGGCGTAACCGGCAAGGCTCTCGACCCCCTCTTGGATCCGCGCCCCGCCGGCGTCGAACAGGCCGATGATCGGCGCGCCGGTGGTCAGGGCCATCTTCTGCAGCTTGACGATCTTGGCCGCATGGGCGCCCGACAGCGATCCGCCGAAGACGGTGAAGTCCTTGGAGAAGACATAGACCAGCCGTCCGCCGATCGTGCCGCGACCCGTCACCACCCCGTCGCCGGGGATGCGCTGGTCCTGCATGCCGAAGTCGTGGCTGCGGTGCTCGACGAACATGTCGGTCTCCTCGAAGGAGCCCTCGTCCAGCAGCACGTCGATGCGTTCGCGCGCCGTCAGCTTGCCCTTGGCGTGCTGGGCGGCGATACGCTTTTCCCCACCGCCCAGTTTGGCGGCGGCGCGACGGCGCTCCAGTTCTTCAAGGATGGCTTGAGTCATGATGGATCTTCGCCTCTCGTTCAAAGAACGCGTGGCGCCTTCATCGCAAAATGGCAAACGCAACTTTGCAAAAAGTGTGGAACTGCGCGGGCTTGCAAAGGATGGCGATATGATCTGCAAAGTTGCGAATGGCTGAGAAGCTTTTCCTGGGCACCAAACTGCGCAAGCTCCGCGAGGCGCGCGGCTGGACGCTGGAGGCCTGCGCCGAGCGGCTGGGCCTGTCTCCGTCCTATCTGTCGCAGATCGAGACCAACCAGCGCCCGGCGACCGCGCGCGTCCTGATCGCCCTGACCCGCGCCTTTCACGTGGACGCCAGTCTGTTCGATCTAGAAGGGGACGCCCGCCTGATCGCCGACCTGCGCGAGGCCACCACCGACATCGCGGGCCCGATGATGGGTGAGGCCGAACCGCCCACGGCCGCAGAGCTGAAACAGGCTGTCGCCAACACCCCGCGTCTGGCCCGTCAATTCCTGGCCCTGCACCAGACCTTCCGCCGCCTGGACGAGCGTGTGAAGGCGTTGGACGACACCCTGGGCCGGGACGAACACGGCGCCAGTGTCGCCTTGCTGCCCTACGAAGAGGTGCGCGACTTCTTCCACTATCGCGACAACTATATCGACACGCTGGACACCGCGGCCGAGGCGCTGGCGGCGACCCTGGTGCAGGACGGCCAGATCGAGCGGGCGCTGGAGGCCGCGCTGAGCCAGGCGCACGGCGTCCGCGTCGCCTATGTCGCCGGCCAAGACGCGTTGCGTCGCTACGATCCCGCCAGCCGCGTCCTGACGCTGGACGCCTGGCAGCCCGGCGCGACGCGGTCGTTCCAGCTGGCGCACCAGCTGGCCCTGCTGTCCTTCCGCGACCTGATCGAGGCCGAGCTGGATCAGGCCGCCTTCCGCACCGACGCCGCGCGGGACGTGGCCCGCGTCGGCCTGGCCAACTACGCCGCGGGCGCCCTGCTCTTGCCCTACCGCGCCTTCCTGGAGGCCGCCCGCGAGGAGAAGCACGACATCGACCGGCTGCGCACCCGTTTCCAGGTCAGTTTCGAACAGGTCTGCCACCGGCTCTCGACCCTGCAAAGACCCGGCTGGCGCGGCGTGCCCTTCTATTTCGCCCGCGTGGACATGGCCGGCAACATCACCAAGCGGCACAGCGCCACCCGCTTCCAGTTCGCCCGCTTCGGCGGCGCCTGCCCGCTGTGGAACGTCCACGAAGCCTTCGCCGCGCCCGACCGGATCGGGGTGCAACTGGCCGAGATGCCCGACGGCTCGCGCTACATCTCCATCGCCCGCAGCGTGTCCAAGCCCAGCGGCTCCTATCTGGCCAACGACCGACGCTACGCTCTGTCGTTGGGATGCGAGGTCGAACATGCGGGCGCCCTTGTCTATGCCGCCGGCCTCGATCTGAACGGCCCGGCGGCCCGGATCGGCGTCAGCTGCCGCATCTGCGAGCGCACCGACTGCACCCAGCGCGCCTTCCCGCCCCTGGACCGGACCCTGCACGTGCCGGAGAACGAGCGCGGTGTCGTGCCCTATGTGCTGGATGGCCCCCGCCCGGACCGCTATTGATCGGGGCATGACCTCACACGCACCCATCGCCGTCGCCGTCGTCGGCTACGGCCTGGCGGGCCAGACCTTCCATGCCCCGCTGATCAAGGCGACGCCCGGCCTGACATTGACCGCTGTCGTCTCGTCCCGCCCTGAAGCGGTCCACGCCGACCTGCCGGAGGTCGAGGTCCTGCCCGATCTGGACACAGCCATCGCCCGCGGCGACATCGGCCTGATCGTCGTCGCCACCCCCGACGCCCTGCACGCCGAACAGTCGATCGCCGCGCTGAGGGCCGGCAAGTCGGTGGTGGTGGACAAACCCTTCGCCGCCACTCTGGCTGACGCCGAGGCGGTCGCCGCCGTCGCGGCCGCATCGCCTGGCGTGTTCAGCGTCTTCCAGAACCGCCGCTG
Source organism: Brevundimonas vesicularis (assembly GCF_032067225.1). Taxonomy (GTDB): domain Bacteria; phylum Pseudomonadota; class Alphaproteobacteria; order Caulobacterales; family Caulobacteraceae; genus Brevundimonas; species Brevundimonas vesicularis_F. The sequence goes on from NZ_DAMBJX010000007.1 coordinate 44,943, forward strand.
GGACGCCGACTTCCTGACTCTGCGCCGCCTGATCGACTGTGGCGAACTGGGCGACGTCGCCGTGTTCGAAAGCCACTACGATCGCTTTCGTCCGACCGTCACGGACCGTTGGAAGGACAAGCGCGACGGCGGGGTCTGGGCCGACCTGGGCCCGCACCTGATCGACCAGGCGGTGCAGTTGTTCGGCGCTCCGCTGGCCATCTATGCCGACCTTCAGGCCCAGCGTGTCGGCGCCACGGCCATCGACTACGCCCACGTCCTGCTGCGCTACGACCGGCTGCGCGTCATCCTGAACATGAGCCACCTCGCCGCCGAGGCCAGCCTCCGCTACGCCGTCCACGGCACGGGCGGCAGCTTCATCAAACACGGCCTCGACGCTCAGGAAGGGCAGTCCAAGGCCGGCCTGCGTCCCGGCGACGCGGATTGGGGCCTCGATCCTTCGCGCGGCGTGCTGACCAAACAGACGGACGGCGAAACGGTCCGCACCACGCCGACGCCCGAACGCGGCGACTATCCCGCCTTCTACGCCGCCATGCGCGAGGCGATCCTTGGCAAGGGCCCGCCGCCCGTACCGGCCGACCAGGCCCTGATCGTCATGCGCATCCTCGACGCCGGTCTGCGCAGCGGGGCGGAGCGGCGCGAGATCGCTCTCTAGCTCTTCTTGCGGCCCTTCGACGTCGCTGCAGGCGCGTGGGCCAATCGCAGCAGGTTGGCCGCGCCCGGCGCCCCGAACGGCGTGCCCGCCAAAATCAGGATGCGCTGGCCCGGCTCGGCCAAACCATATTTGACCGCGCTGTTGACGGCGTCGTCCGTCACGGCCTCCAGCGAGTCCGGCTGCTCGCCCAGACGCGGCTCCAGCCCCCAGACCAGGGCCAGTCGGCGCGCGGTGTTGGGATTGGGCGTCAGCACCAGGATCGGCTTCAACGGCCGCTCGCGCGCCATCCGCCGCGCCGTGCCGCCCAGGGTCGTGAACACCACCAGACAGCCGGTCGAGGGCGCATTCGCCGCCATCCGCGCCGCCCCGACTAGGGCGTCCACATCGTGCTCGTCCATGCCGGCGTGTTCGGCGCCCATCAGGCTGGGCCACATCGGATCGCGTTCGACCCGCTCGATGATCCGGCTCATGATGCCCACGGATTCCAGCGGATAGTCGCCCGACGCCGTCTCGGCCGACAGCATCAGGGCGTCCGCACCCTCATAGACCGCATTGGCCACATCGGTCGCCTCGGCGCGGGTCGGGGCCGGGGCGCTGGTCATAGATTCCAGCATCTGGGTGGCGACGATCACAGGCACGCCGCGATTGCGGGCCGCGCGCACGATCTGCTTTTGCGCCACCGGCACGTCCTCGGGATCCAGCTCGACGCCCAGATCGCCGCGCGCCACCATCACCCCGTCGCAATAGTCGAGGATGGCTTCGAGATCGGCCAGGGCCGCCGGCTTCTCGATCTTGGCGAGGCAGGCCGCCTGACCATTCACGATCCGCTTCAGCTCGGCCATGTCCTCGGGCTTCTGCACGAAGCTGAGCGCCACCCAATCCACGCCCATCCGTAGGGCGAAGGCCAGGTCCTCACGGTCCTTGGGCGTCAGGGCCGAGACCGGGATCACCGCCTCCGGCACCGCCACGCCCTTGCGGTCCGACAGCTTCGAGCCGCTCTCGACCGTCACATCGGCCCACTCGTCGGTCCGCTCGCCTACACGCAGCCGCACCCGGCCGTCGTCCAGAAGCAGCAGCATGCCTTTGCGCAGCGCCTTGAAGATTTCGGGATGCGGCATCTGCACCCGCGTCTCGTCGCCGGGCGTCGGGTCCAGATCGAAACGCATGGTGTGGCCCGGCTTGACCGAGATCTCGACGTCCTTGAACCGGCCCAAACGCAGCTTCGGCCCTTGAAGGTCGGCCAACACGCCCAGCGGACGCTGCAACGCCATTTCGGCGCCGCGCACCGCCTTCAACGCGGCGGCGTGATCCTCATGCGACCCGTGGCTGAAGTTCAGGCGAAAGACATCCACCCCCGCCTGGGCCAGCGCCTTGACGGTGCTGGGCGCACGGCTGGCGGGTCCCAGGGTGGCGACGATGCGCGCGCGACGGGCTCGGTTCATGACGTTTCCTGTTGGCTCTCTCGGACGGCAAAACGGGGCCGCCTGGGCGATTTCGCCCTCTTCTGCCAACGAAACCTGCGCTGCGTAAGGCCGCCTTCCCCTCAGGAAACATGAGTTGACGGCCGGAAACAGGAGTTTATCTGGCCGCCGCCCCGCAAGTCGCAACGGCGAACCCGTTCAGATCGATGCACCGGCCCTCCACCTGCGGCGCGGGGACGCCGATCACATGGGCGAGGGTCGGGGCGATATCGACGGTCCGGATCGGCAGAAACCGCTCCTCGGCCTTGGCGCCTGGCCACCAGAAGATGATCGGCACGCGCCGGTCATATTCCCACGGCGTGCCGTGTCCGGCCAGGGTCGAGCCGACGCGGCCGCCCGAGGTGGTGTTCTGGGTCCAGGCGAACTGGATGTCGGGCGATCGCTCGGCGACGGTCGACAGTCGCATCCGCTCGCGCACCGTCATCATCTCGGGCTGCCGGCTATCCGGCAGAGGCTCGGCCAGCAGCCGGTCGCGCGTCTCGGCGAAGGCCACTTCAGGCAGGGCGCGCAGCATCTCGACCGCCGCCTCCGCCACCTGTGTCCGCAACGGATCGGGCAGCGACCTGTGATCCGCATCGGCGACCATCCAGCCGCTTCCGCCGGACTGCAGCGGATCGGCACCCAGGTTAAAGCGCGCCTTCAGCGCGGCGTTGACGCCCTTGATCGCATCGGTATCGGCGCGGTGCGCCTGCGGATAGCCATGCTCATGCAGGCGCTCGACGAAGTCCGAACCGCCGTGATCCGCCGTCAAAACCACCAGCGCGCCGCCCGGAACCTCGGCCAGCTTATCCAGGAAGGCGCCCAGCGCCGTATCCAGCCGGTGCATCTGCTCGCACATCTCCGGCCCTTGGGTGCCGTACATATGGCCGATCCGGTCGGTGGCCGACAGGCTGACGCCCAGCATGTCGGTCGCCGTCCCCTGCCCCAGCTTCTGGCTGTCCAGCAGATATTCCGCCGCCTTCAGCGTCTGCTCGTCCAGCAATGGCGAGGTGTCGAACTTCAGCCCCGCCGGCGGCAGCACCGAATGGAAGGTCTGGCCGCGAATGGTCCAGTCGCCCGCCAGCGCCCGGCAGTCCGCGTTCTGATAGTCCCAGGCTGTCGGCGTCGCCGCCGTCCAGGCGTTGAAGTCACGGTTGAACGCCGCAACCGGCGCCAGCTTTGTCTCGGCCGTCTGACCGGGCTCGACATAGGTCGTCAATCCAAACCCGTCAGTGAACCAGAAGGCCTGCCCCTGATGACCGGCCAGATTGATCGCCCCGCGATCCTTGCCCGACACCGCCATGACCTTGCTGTCCGGGCTGACGGCCTTCAGCCAGTCGCCCAGCGTCGTCGCGCGCAGCTGATCCGGTCCCACTGGCCCGTTGTCGGTGTCGTCGCGCCCGTGCGCCAGATGGTTCTGCGGCGCGGCCAGGCAATAGACCTCCTTGCCGGTCTTGCCGTCGATCCAATCGTTGGCGGGAATGCCGGTCTCGGCCGGATGCATGCCGGTCAGAACCGTGGAGTGGCCGGGGCAGGTCTCGGTCAGACCGTGGGTCTGATAGCCGTTGATCGACACCAGTCCCTGGTCGGCCAACCGGCGCAGGCCGCCGCTGTAGCGGCTGCGATACTGGTTGAAGAGGTTGGCGCTGAACTGATCGACCACGATGGTCACGATCAGTTTGGGCGGCGTAAGGGCCGCGAGCGACGACTGCGGCGCAGCGGCCTGAACCGCCGGCTGGGCGACCGGCGCGCCCGCACAGGCGGCGCCAGCGATCGACAAGACGGCCAGACACGCGGCGGCGACGTGACGCGACAGGGACATGAACAACTCCAACAACAGCCGTGCGGCCTCTAGCTGTTGCGGATGGCGCCCGCGTGACAGCCCGGCTCGCTCCTAGTGCGATTCCCTGGAGCGCAGGCGCGCGACCTGATGCAGGACCAGCACCACCACCCCGCCGACGATCAGCCCGATCACGGCCGAGGCCACCGCCGTCGTCAGCCAGCTCATCACGCCGGCCAACGGCCCGAACAGTTCGCCGACGGCATGCGACAGATGCTCGACCGGTACCGCCGGCCAGTGCAGCCCCAGCGTATGGGAACCATGCAGCAGAATGCCGCCGCCGACCCACAGCATGGCCGCCGTGCCGATCGCCGACAGGGCGCTCATCACCATCGGCATGCCCTTGACCAGACCCCGCCCCAAAGCGCGCACCCCGCCATTGGGCCGTTGAGCCAGATGCAGGCCGATGTCGTCCATCTTCACGATCAGGCCGACCGCGCCATAGACGACCACGGTCATGGCGATGCCGACCACAGCCAGCACAGCGGCCTGGGTCAGGATCGGCTGCGCCGCCACATCGGCCAGGGCGATGGCCATGATCTCGGCAGACAGGATCAGGTCAGTGCGCACCGCGCCAGACACCGTCGTCTTCTCCAGCGCCGCCGCGTCGCGCGCGACCGGCGCGGCATCCTCATGCCCGCCATGCCCCATCGCCTCCAGCAGCTTTTCTGCCCCCTCGAAACACAGATAGGTGCCGCCGCACATCAGGATCGGCGTGATGGCCCAGGGCGCGAAGGCGCTGAGCACCAGTGCCACCGGCAGGATGAAGATCAGCTTGTTGCGAAACGACCCGAGCGCAATCTTGCTGATGATCGGCAGTTCGCGGCTGGGCGACAGGCCCATGACATAGCGCGGCGTCACCGCCGCATCGTCCACCACCACGCCGGCGGCCTTGGTCGAGGCCTTGCCAGCTGCCGCTCCCACGTCATCCAGCGACGCGGCCGCCAGCTTTGCGATGCCGGCGACGTCGTCCAGCAGCGCGATCAGTCCAGACGGCATAGTCAGTCTTCCCGGCTGGGCGGCACATTGACGCCCTGCGATTTCAGATAGGATTTGATGTTGCGCGCGGCCTGGCGGATGCGCTGTTCGTTCTCGACCATGGCGATGCGCACGAAGCCCTCGCCGTTCTCGCCATAGCCCACGCCCGCCGCCACCGCGACCTTTGCGTGGGTCAGCAACTGCTTGGAAAACTCCAGACTGCCCAAATGCTTCAGCGCCGGCGGCAAGGGCGCCCAGGCGAACATGGACGCGGCCGGCTTGGGAATGTCCCAACCCGCACGGCCGAAACTCTCGACTAGCACATCGCGCCGGCGGTGATAGAGTTTGCGGTTCTGCTCGACGATGTCCTGCGGCCCGTTGAGCGCGGCGCACGCCGCCGCCTGGATCGGCGTGAAGGCGCCGTAGTCGAGGTAGGATTTCACCCGCGTCATCGCCGCGATCAGCTTCT
>NZ_DAMBJX010000007.1:50354-76099 GCF_032067225.1 Brevundimonas vesicularis
GTTGCCGACCGCAAACCCCATGCGCCAGCCCGCCATGCTGTAGGTCTTGGACAGGGAGGTGAACTCGATCGCCACGTCCTTGGCCCCCGGAACCTGCAGGATCGAGACCGTCGGCTTGCCGTCGTAATAGAGCTCCGAATAGGCCAGATCGCTGATAATCCACAGGTCGTTCGCCTTGGCGAAGTCCACGACGCGTTCGTAGAAAGCCAGATCGACCGTCTCCGCCGTCGGGTTCGACGGGTAGTTCATCACCAGGATCTTGGGCCGCGGCACGGTGAAGGCCATGGCCCGCTCCAGCGCCTCGAAATATTTCTCGTCCGGCGTGGTCGGCACGCTGCGGATCGCGGCGCCGGCGATGATGAAGCCGAAGGTATGGATCGGATAGGAGGGATTGGGCGCCAGGATCACGTCGCCCGGCTCGGTGATGGCGGTGGCCAGACTAGCCAACCCCTCCTTGGAGCCCATGGTGACGATCACCTCGGTCTCGGGATCCACATCGACGCCGAAGCGGCGACCGTAATAGTTGGCCTGGGCGCGGCGCAGGCCGGGAATGCCGCGTGACGCCGAATAGCCGTGGGCGTCGGGCTTCCTGGCCACCTCGATCAGCTTGTCGATCACATGCTGGGGCGGCGGCAGATCGGGGTTGCCCATCCCCAGATCGATCACGTCCTCGCCCGCCGCACGGGCCGCCGCGCGCATCGCATTGGTCTCGGCGATGACATAGGGCGGCAACCGCTTCATGCGGTAGAATTGTTCGGACATGACAGGCTCGTCGTTGGGATCAGCGGCCGTGGATCGACCGCCTTTAGCGCTTAGCGCGCCAGCGGCCTCGCGCAACAGCATTGAAGGTCATTTTCACCCGTCAGGCGGACGAAATCTGTGCGTCGCGCAAAAACCTGGTCGAGAAGACAGCCGGTCCGCGTTCTCAATAGCTCAACCGCAGACCGATGCTGACCGTTCGCGGCGGGCCGTATCCGGCGACGCCCGTGCCCGTTTTCGACACCTCGACATCCTCGTCGAACAGATTCTCCGCCGCCATCCAGAGGGTCGCGTTTGGCGTGAAGGCCCACTCTGCTCGCACATCCAGCGTCACGGCGGCGTCCAGCACCCGGCTGTTCAGGTCGTCGTCGAACCGGCTCGATTCATAACGTGCCGCCAGGGCCAGGGTCAGTCGATCGGTCGCGCGCCAATCCAGCCCGGCCGTCGCGCTCCATTCCGGCACCTGTGCGGGGCGCAAGCCGGTCAGCTGCGCGGCGGACGATCCGCCGTCGATCTCGGCGTCGGTCCAGGACGCAGCGGCGTTCAGCGACACGGCTGACGACAGGTCCAGCGCCCCCGTGAGTTCCACGCCCCAGGCATCGATGGTCCCGGCGTTCTGGCGCTGGCGCAGCACCCCGCCTGCCGGCACGAACCCGGCGCGCGGGAAGGTCGCCGGCCCGGACCCGAGCGTCACATTGACGATGGCGTCCTCGATCTGGTTCCAGAACACCGACGCGCCCCAACGCACGCCCTCGCGGTCGAAGGCCAATCCCGTCTCCACACCCTTCAGCGTTTCCGGCGTCAGGGCGGCGTTGGCCTCGGTGATGTCGTTGCCGACGCGGAACGGCCGATGCAGTTCGTTCAATGTGGCGGGCCGGAACCCGGAATAGGCTGCCGCCCGCGCCGCATAGCCGCCGCCCAGATCACGCCGAAGGGCCAGACGCGCGCTGACCACCTCGCCCGACCGATCCGGGTCGCTCTCGTTCAGCAGGACGGCGCCGGTCGCCAGCGTGTTCTCCTGACGAAATCCGCCCGTATTCTCCCATCGATCCACCCGCAGTCCGCCAGCCACCAGCCATTCGGCGGCGGTCCAGGACGCATCGACATAGGCGCCGGCCACAGCCGTCTCCCCGCCCGCACGCCGAATACGGGTGAAGCCGGCCCCTGTCGGATTGCTGAACAGTTCGTTGGTCTCGCCGTCGTTGAAGCGCGCATCGGCGCCCACCTCCCACTCTAGCCGTCCGCCCGCGAAATCGGTCATGCGGCGGCGCAGCGCCGCGTTCAGTCCCCATCCCGTCGCGGGCGTCTTGAACTGATCGTTGGCCGGCGTCGTGGTCGATCGATCGGCCGACACTGAGGCCGAACTGTTGGCCAGATTACTGTCGATCCGCCATGCCTGCAGCCGCCAGCCATAGCCGTCGGCCGACGGCGTCTGAGCCGCCGTGGCGCTCAGGCTGTGCCCGCTGGCGTTGGCGCGCGTTCCGGCCAGACCCGATCCGCGATCCTCCTCCCAGGTCGCCGCCCTGACCGACAGGTTCGCCTGTCCCAAGGCCGTATCGACGCGCAGCGCTGCACTTCGGCTGTCGAGATCCAGCGGCGTGTCCGCGGCGCCTGCCGCCGGCCCGCGCACCGGCACATAGCCGTCGCTGACTTCGCGCAACCCGCTCAACGTCACCGCCAGAGGTCCCAGTCGCGTGGAGGCGGACCCCGCCGCCCGCAACCCGCCGCGCTCGGACGCGGACACATCCACCGCGCCGCCTTTCGCGCGTTCACGCAGGGTGATCGTGCCCGTCAGCGCGCCCGCGCCATAAGGGCCCGAGCCCGCCCCCCGGATCACATCCAGGCTCTCCAGAGATTCCGGCGTCGCCTGGGACCAGATGACCCAGCCCCCGAACGGATCGTTCAGCGGCACGCCGTCCAGCAGCACCAGCGTCCGCCCCGCCCCGGACGGCGCGATGGCCCTCAGCGAAATCCCTTGCGTCGTCGGATTGGCCGCCGCGCTGCTGGTGCGTCGAAACAGCGACACTGCCGGCACGGACCGCAACGCCTCGTCGAGACGCGACGATCGGGACAGCACCGCCTCATCGATCCTCACAACGGAAAACGCGGCGTCCGCCGCCGCCGGCGGCAGACGCGCTGCGGTGACGACGATCTCGGGCAAGGCGGTGGGCGTGACGGGGGGAGGAGCGTCCTGGATCATGCGCCGTCAGTAGGCGGTCGTTTCGCCACATCAAAGCCCGGCGGCCGGAAACGCACGGAAAAGCGCAAGACAGATCGACGCCCCCTCGATAACAACCGTATCGAACAGTCCGAGGGGGAAGCACGTGGGTCTGGGAACGCTTGTCAGGAGTGTGATCTTCGGCAAGGACGCCGATCGCAGGCGACGGTCCGCCAAGGCGGCGCGAATCCGCGCCCTGCCCGACCGACGGGTGATGGCCGACAGCTATGTCCCCGCGTTGGCGGCCGAGGGCGGGCGCATCCTGTGGGTCGGCTGCCGCGAATATACGCTGGACGACTACGCCTTGCTGGAGGCGCAGGGCGGCGAGGTCTGGACCACCGACATCGATCCAGCGGCCGCACGCTGGGGCCGCGAGGGGCGCCACTGCACCGGCGACGTTTGCGAGGCGGATCGGCTGTTCCTGGACCTGAGCTTCGACGCCGTCGTCTGCAACGGGGTGCTGGGTTATGGCGTCGACAGTCCCGACCAGCAGCAGCGCGCGTTGAAGGCTCTGGCGGCCATCCTACGCCCGGGCGGTCGCCTGCTGCTGGGCTGGAACACCGACAAGATCGCCGATCCCGTCGCCGCCGGCCTGACCGACGCCGACTTCCAGGCCGCGCCCCTGGGCGACCAGCCGACACGCGTACAGTTTGACGCGGTGACCCACGTTTACAACAGCCTCATCCGAAGAGGTTGAAGCCTAGCCCTAAACCCTAGCCCTGAAGCCGGGTCAGGGACGCCGCCGGCCCGAACAGAGGACGCCGGCGCAGCGTCGGCTTCGGCGTGACGAACGCCTTGTCGACCAAGGCCTCGCGCAAGGCGTCCAGCTCGGCGGCGCGGGCGGCCGGCGAATGCACCCTCTCGACATAGGCCTGCCCGCCACGCGCCAGGGCCAGACGTTCATCGGGGTTTTCGACCAGACGCATCATGGCGCTTGTCAGCGAGCCGGCCTCCTCGACGTCGACATACAGCGCATATTCGCCGCTGGCTTCGCGCAAGCCGCCGCGTCCCGATGAGATCAGCGCCGCGCCCGCCGCATGGGCCTCCAGCGCGGCCAGCCCCAGGGCCTCGCGCACGCGCGACGGCGTGACCGCGATGGCGGCGCGCTGCGTCATCGCTCGCACCGCATCCAGCGATGCTGATTTGTGGATTTCGACCCGGTCGCCGAACCGCTCCAGCATCCGCACCTGTGGCGCAGCCCAATCCTGATGCTTGTCCCAGTCGCCCAGCATCAACGCGCCGCGCCAGTCGGGGTAGCAATCCAGCGTCTCGGCCAGAGCGGTGCAGAACAGGTCCAGCCCCTTGTCCTTCATCGCCCGTCCCGCAAACAGGATCAGCTTCTCGCGCTGCTCGGGCGATGCACGCCAGACGTCGCTTTCGATCGGATTGCAAACCGACGAAACGCGCCCGGCCAGACGCGGATAATCCGTTGCGAACTCTTCACCCGCCGCACGGCTGACGAACACCAGACGGTCGAACCGCGCGAGGCGTCGACCATATCGCAGACGTTCGATCAAATTGCGCGACGGCTTGATCCGCGTGTGGCGATAAAGAACGTGGATCGCGTCAGGCAGTTGTCTCGCCAACTCCGAGGCCGCCTTCAGCTGTTGATGATATTCCACGATGTCCGGCGACAGTTTCTTCAGAACGTCCATCACCGCCGCATTTCGCGCCTTGCGGCCCAGCCCGGCCGGCACCGTCACCATCTGCACGCCCGCCGGCGTCGGCCCGCCGGCATCGGCGATCAGCGTCACCAGCCGGTTCAAACGGCTGTGCGCCGACAGCGTGCGCACCACTGTCTCCATCGAGTTGGTCTTGTCCGGACAAAAGGTGCAGCCCCGCGGCAGAACGACGGCGATACGCATGGTCTAGCCTTCCTTCCGAACGGAAGCGGTCTCGAAAATCTTGGGATGGACGGCGGCGCCGGTGGCGCGACGACCGCGCGGCCCGTTCAGGCCCAGCAGCCGACGCGCCTTGAAGCCGGCCTTCAGCCATGGCTCCGCCGACGACTGGCGGATGCCCTTCACATCGATGAAGGTGACGTCGCCGTGCCCCGACAGAGTGTGCAAGCCGTCGCCGTACCCGCCCAGCAGATGCCCCGGCTCAAACCGTTTCACGACCACCGCCGAAAACGCGTCCGGCGACAACCCATCGATCCGCAGCAGATTGATCGCCGCGCCATAGGTCACAGCGCAGTCCTGCACCGGCAGATGAAGCGCGCCGTCGTGCAGGAACGCCGAGCCGCCCGGACGCGAGGTCTGAAAACCGCTCAGCACCGGATTGGCCGGATGCGGTGTCCAAGGCCCCGTCAGGCTGTCGGCCCAGGCGATGTGCAGTTCGCGCATCGCCCGGTCGTCCGGTCCGGGCAGGGCGTGGAACATCCACCAACGGCCGTCGTGCTTGACCACCGTCGCATCGATCGCAGCCGCCTCGCCGATGCGGGCCACCGCCTCCCACTGATCCGGGAAACGGACACAGCGATACAGGATCAGCCCGCCGCTCTTGTAGCCTTCCGGCAGCATGTAGAGTTCGCCGCCGTCCTCGATCAGGGTCGGATAGGACAGGTGCCAGGGCTCTGGCAGGGCCACGCCCTGCCCCACCAGCCGGTCGTCGGCGTCATACTGGCGATAGTGAATCTCGCCGCGGCGCACATGATAGTCGAACGCCTCGACGAAGACGGTCAGCACCCCGTCGTGCGTGATCCCGAACGGGTCCGCGACATAGGCATGCGGTCCGCAGTCCGGCAGCCAGACGATCTCGTCCGCGCGCGGCTCATGGTCAATGAAGCTGCTTAAGGGACGGCGGATAAAGCCCGAGCGCCAGAGATCGAACACGACGACGCCCTAGCCGACCGAAAGAACCGGGGCCGTCGTGCCGTCATGTCCTGCAAACGCGCGCATCTGGGTCCTGCTCGTCGCCGCGACACGGCGCCTTCATGACAAGGACGCCGCCGACCGACCCTTGCCTCATGAAAATCGTCACGGCATTGAAGGTCTTGGCCCGTTTGGCTGCACGAGAGGACCTCGCCCCTTTGACCGCGCCTGCCGCGCATCCCCTGATCGCCGCCTATCTTGAGCAGCGCGAGGATCTGGCCCGGTTCTGCCGCGCGCGGCTGGGCGGCGCGTCTGGCGACGTCGATGACGTGCTGCAGGACATCTATCTGAAGGTCTCGACGCTCGATCCCGACCCGCCGCCGGACAATCCTCGCGCCTTTCTGTTTCGCCTGACGTCCAACCTGCTGATGGACCGCTGGCGATCCGGGCAACGGTCGGCGAACCGCGACGCCCAATGGCGACAACTAAACCATGAGACCGGCGCCGCCGAAGACCTGGACGCGGCTCCTTCGGCCGAGGCGGTCGTGGCCGGGCGCGAGAAGCTGGCGCGCCTTCTCGCCGCTCTGGAGACCCTGCCGCCCAAGACGCAGACCGTCTTTCGCCTGCACAAGTTCGATGGCTTCAGCTACGCCGACGTCGCCGTTCAAATGGGAATTTCGCGCAGTTCCGTCGAGAAGCACATGATGGACGCGTTGCGCGTTCTTTCCCGCAAGGTTCAACCCTGATGCCAGTTCCTTTCACGCCTTGGGGGAATTTGTCTGAAGGTGAAAGCTTGGCGGCGCCGTCTTGCTATCAGGAGGCGCGTTGCACGGCGTTCCTCCAGGCTGGGATCGGATGACCGCACAAACCGACATTGAGGAAAAGGCGCTGCACTGGTTCGTCGTCCTGCGTGACGACGAGGCGCCCGAATCCGCCTGGCTGGAATTCCAGGACTGGCTGGAGGCGTCGCCGACCCACGCCGCCGCCTATGACGCCGTCGAGCGTCTGTGGGTCGATCTGGACGCCCCTGCCTCGCTCGCAGCAACAGAGACCCCGGTCATCGACCTCGCCGCCGCGCGTGCACGTCGCGCCAAGCCGCGTTCACCCTGGCTGGGCGCGGCGATCGGCATCGCCGCCAGCGTGATGCTGGCTTTCGGCCTGTTCCTGTGGCTCACGCCGGGCTCGCAGGTGTACGCCACCACCGACTCGCCCCTGACGGTCGCGCTCGAGGATGGTTCGCACGTCTATCTGAACCGCCATTCCGCCTTGGACGTCCGGTTCGACGGCGACAAACGCTCGGTGTCGCTGACCGAGGGCGAGGCCGCCTTCGACATCGCCCACGACCCTGCCCATCCGTTCATCGTGGCTGCGGGCGATCATCAAGTCGAGGTTTTGGGGACCGCATTCAACGTGCTGAACCATGGCGACCGTTTCGCCGTCGCCGTGGAGCGTGGCGTCGTCGCCGTCACCCCCGCCAACGCACCCAAGGTCCGACTGGTCGCCGGTCAGGCGCTGGCGCAGCGCGGCGAACAGGCCCCGGCCCTGTCGCAAGTGTCTGCGAACCAGACATCACCCTGGCGTCAGGGAGTTTTGGTCTATCGCGACCGTCCAATGACTGATGTCGCGGACGATCTTTCGCGTTATCTCGACAAGCCGGTCGTGCTATCGACATCGGCTCGGGCGCTGCGGTTCACCGGCGCCCTTCGCATTGGCGATGAGGCCGTGATGTTGAAGCAGTTGCAGGATTTCGCCCCCGTCCGCGTGGACGCCTCGACGCTCGAAGTCCGCGTCAACGCCCGTGAGGTCGGTTAAGGGCGGGCGGCCCCAACGCCTCGCCCTGTCCAAGCCACACGCCGCCGCCCTTCTTCCCAGTCTCTTTCTCTTCGCTACGACGGCCCTGAGCACGCCGGCGCAGGCGGATGCGCGCCTGCTCGACATCTACATCCCGCGCCAGTCCGTAGACGACGCCCTGCTCGACCTGGCGCTTCAGGCCCGCGTTTCACTGGGCGGCAGCCTGACGTCGTGCGCCGGCGTCAGCCCAGCGATCAGTGGCCGAATGTCGCTGGACGCGGCTCTTACGCGATTGCTGTCGGACAGCGGATGTCGCCACGCCATTCGCCAGGACGGCGCTGTGATCATCAGCAGGCAGTCGAGCGCGCCGCCCGCTCCCGCTCGACCGATCACCCCACGCCCCGCCGCCGCTATGACGCCGCCAGAAGACGTGGCTCAAGTTAGCGAGGTCGTCGTGACCGCCCCCCGCCGACCCGAACTGATCCAGTCCTCGTCGTCGGCAATGACGGCGGTCGGTGCCGAACGCATTACTCGCGCTGGGGTTACAGGCATGCAGGGCCTGGACAGCCTCGTCTCCGGCATGACGGTGACCAATCTCGGCCCCGGCCGGAACAAGATCCTGCTGCGCGGCATATCGGACGGCGTCTTCACCGGCCTGACCCAATCCACCGTCGGCCTGTACCTCGACCTGACGCCGGTCACATACGCCGCCCCGGACCCGGATCTGAAGCTGATCGACATCGACCGGGTCGAGGTGCTGCGCGGCCCGCAAGGCACGCTGTACGGCACCGGCCCCATCGGCGGCGTCGTGCGCATCGTTACGCGCGCGCCGGCGATGGGCGAAGAATCCCTGTCGCTCTCTGCGACCCGGTCGCGCACTGACGGCGGCGGCTGGAACTCAGACTATGGCCTGGTCGCGAACCTGCCGATCGCTGGCGACCGCGCCGCGATCCGCGCCGCCCTCTATGGCGAGACCTACAGTGGCTATATCAACGACGTCGAACTGAACCTGCGACGGGTCAATGACGGTACGCGGCGCGGCGGCCGGCTGTCCGCCGCGCTGGAGATTGCGCCCGGCTGGACGGCGCGCGCCGGCGTCGTGCATCAGTCGATCGTCACCGAAGACACCCACTATGTCTATCGAGGGCTGGGTCCATTGCGACGCGCCAATCTGGTTCGAGAACCGCATCAGAACCGCTTCGACCAAGGCTCGGCCTCCATCGAGGGTCGCGGCGCCTGGGGCCGGCTGAACGCCTCGATCTCGGTCGTCGAGCATGGTTTCAAGAGCCGCTACGACGCCTCCAGCGCTCTCCGTCGCTTCGGATCGGGCTGGCGCATCGGCGCGCTGGACGAAGGCAAGGACATCCATCTGGTCGTCGGCGAGGCCAACTTCGCCTCTCCCGATATTGGTCGCTGGCGTTGGCTGGCCGGCGGTCTGGTGTCGTCCAACACCACACGCACCAATCCCGTCCTGTCCGCCCTGACGCCCGAGCCTCGCGCCATCTATTCCGAGGCGCGACGCGACCGGCTGAACGAGGCCGCGATCTACGGCGAGGCGTCGCTGGACCTGCCCCACGACCTGACCCTGACCGCCGGGGCCCGCTACTACGCCCTTGAATACGACACCACCTCCCTGGTTCGACAGTTCACCCGATCACGATCCTTCGATGGGCGCGGTGAATCCACCGGCATCACGCCCAAGATCGCCCTCGCCTGGCAGCCCAGCGATCGCCTGAACCTGTCCGCACTGATCAGCCAAGGCCACCGCGCCGGCGGCTTCAACACCGCCGGCGTCATCGGTCAGGACTTCAGCGGCCTGTCCGATTCCCCGGCACGCCAGTACAAGCCGGACAGCCTGTGGAACGCCGAGTTGGGGGCCAAGTACCGATCGGCGGACGGTCGCACCCGCCTGCGCGCCGCCGTCTACGCCGCGCGCTGGCGTAATGTGCAGAGCGACCAGTTTCTGCCCAGCGGCCTGGCCTATGTCGTCAACGTCGGCGACGGGGCCGACAAGGGCTTCGAGGTCGAGGCCAACTGGCGTCCCACCGAGACGCTTGAGCTGTTCGCCAACGGGCTTGTCGCCGACCCGCGCATCACCTCGCCCAGCGCGCGGTTTGATTCCCGTCGCGACGCGAGCTTGCCTGGGGTGCCTCGGGCTTCTGCGAATGTCGGCTTCAGCTGGCGGCGTCCGCTAAGCGAGCGTCTTGAACTTTTGGCCGACGGCGGCCTGTCCTACGTCGGCGCGTCGCGCCTGACCTTCGACGGACGCCAGCAATATCGAATGGGCGACTACGGCACGGGAAGACTGGCCTTGGGCGTCGAGGCGTCGGCATGGACCGCCACCGTCTTCGTGGACAATCTGTTCGACACCGAAGCCAACACCTTCGCCTACAGCGACCCTTTCCGCCTCCCCGACGCCCAGGCCATCACGCCTTTGCGTCCTCGCACGATCGGCCTGACGCTGAGGTGGACGCCGCGGTAGCCAAACCCACCCCTGCGCTTCGATTGCTCCTTAATCTCCCAATGCGCTTTGCGAAGAAGACGCTCCCGCCGTCACGCGCAGAGAGCCGCGCACCACCCACAAGCCGCCATAGACGACGGCGAGGCCTGTCAAAATAGCTGCCAAACCTGAGACTTCCGAAAGGCTGGCGCCCATGGCGTTCAAGCGAACAAAGGCCTGAACAGCAGCGGTGGATGGTGAAATATGCGCGAGCCAAACGAGGCCTTGAGGCATCATGAAATGGGGCCACGCAGCACCGGATAGGAAGAACAAGGGCGCAGAAGTGCCGACCAGAACCTGAAGGACCCGCTCATGGCGATCGAAAAGCGCGCCTAGAAGCAGACCCACAGCGGCCACCGCTGCTGAAAATATGGGCGCCAGCAGTAGGACGCCGATCAGATTGCCTGCGCGGGGATAGTCCTGAAACCAGAACACGAAACCGAAATAGAAGAGGCTGGAGGCTGTCCCAATCGCCGTAAGCGCCAGCCACAAACCCAGGCGCGCGCTGCGTTTCAGCCTAGGTGCGCCGGTTTCTCGACGCACGGCTGTGATCACGCCGGCTCCCAGCAATAGCGTCTGCTGCAGGATTATAAGACTGACCGCCGGCACGGCGTAACCGCCGTAGCCCTCCGTTGGATTGAAGAGGGACACCTGCTTCAGTGTCGGCGCCAATCTGACGGCGCGGGCGATATCAGGCAGCCCTTTCAACTGCGCCTCGGCGACCTGCGCAGCCGCGGCGGCGACGGCTCTGCCAACGGCCGTGACACGAACCAGATAACCGCCGTTCAGCCAGATGGCCACGCCCGTCGGCGCCCCCCTGACCAGATCGGCCTCAAAACGCTGAGGCAGGACGACGACCCCATCGACCACGCCGCGCCGCATCAGTTCAAAGCCCTCAGCAGGGGATGAAATCACGGCGGCGACCTCGATCTCGCGCGAAGCATTCAGGTCTTCGACAAGGGTGCGCGTCAGCGCTGTCTGCGTCGGTGTCGCTATGGCGATGGGCAGTCCCGTCGCGGCCTGTCCGGCATAGGCGGCCGGATAGTAGAAGGCGTAAAGGACGACGGCCAGGATCAGCAGGCTGCTGACCGGCCGCGCACGCGGCAGACTCCGGAAAGTCGCAGCGAAAGCGGCGATAACGCCCTGTTGCGGAAGCGGAAAGGTCAGACTCTCCGGCTTGGGGACAAGACACGAGCGTCCCCGGATGAACAGCGCCGACAGAAGAAGACCAATCACGGCGACGCCGCTCAGGATCATCAAGTCTCGCCACGCCGGTGCTGAAGCCGCCCCCGTGACTAGCTGGCCCGTCTGCAGCCGTAGATAGTGCGTATAGGGAAGCATATCGCTCCAGATCCGGGCGAACCGCGGCCCATGGTCCAGCGGGAGAGTGCCGTTGGAAAAGGCGATGGCCGCGCCCGAATAGATGGCGGTGGCCGAGAACGCCATATCCACCTCGCCAAGCGCGGCGACCAAAAACGCTGACAAGACTACGCTCACCGCTATCAAGGCGAGTACGCCAAGCGTCAGCATAGGGAGAGAGCCTGCCACACCCCAGCCCCGGACGCCGCTGAGCCAAGCGATCCACGCCAAGCCCCACAGGCTGAAGATCACGAAGTGCGGAATGAGTCGCCCAACCAGAGCTGTCGTCGTGAAGCCGTCTGTCTCGGCCTTGAAGCATTTGAAGGAGCCGCCCTGCATCAGCCGGCCAACCGCCAGCACCGCGGAACAAGCCGCCAGCAGATGAAGGACCCCCGGCGCCAGAAGTCCGCCGAGAAAAAGCTCGAAGCTGAGCTGCGGATTGCCGACGATCGACACTTGGACAGCGGGGAGTTGCAATGCGGTTTCGGGCAATCCTCTCTGGCGCGCGCGTTCTTGCAACTGCTGGCCGGCCGCTGATGCGATGGCCGCGCTCTGTCCCAAGGCGGACAAGGCGCCGACCGTCTGGAAGGCGCCGTTGAATGATACGGTCACCTGTTCCGGCCGACGAAACGCACCGTCAGAAAAATCTGCTGGAAAATGAGCGACGCTGTAAATCTCGCCCCGCCGCATCAAGGCCATGGCCTCCGTCATCGTCGCCGGAGCATGGGTCACGCGAACACCGGGGCTCGCCTCCATGTTGCGGATTGCGGCGCGGCTGAAGGCCGAATTGTCCTGATCGACCACGGCGACCGGGGCCTGACGGATCACTCCAGGGGCCAGCATTGCCGCGATGACCATCAGCAGGATCAGCGGCAGGCCGAAGGCGACGAACGCGTCCCACGGTCGGGTCACCAAGATGCGCGCCTCGTCCCGAACGGCCGATACGAAGACGGCCAAGAGGCGTTTCACCGTGCGGACCAATCGAACAGGACGCTCATGCCAGGCCTCAGGCCGTTGACAGGTCGAACAGGCTTGGCCTTGACCTGAAAGCTTCGCACATCATAGCCGCTCGACTGCCGGGTTGAGCGCCAAGTGGCGAACTCGCCTTGAGGACTGATGGCGGTGATACGGAAAGCAACGTCAGTAACGCCGAGTGCGGGCACGTCGCCACGCACGATCGCGCCGATTTTCAGATCGCGAAACTGATCCTCGCGCACACTGAACGTAACCCACGGGTCGCCGATGTCCACGATTGTGAAGACTGGCACGCCCGTGAGCACGAGCTCGCCGACATTGGCGAAACGCTCCGCAACCTCGCCGTCATTTGGAGCGAGCAGTCGTGTCTCGCCTTGCAGGCTTTGGACCTCAGCGACGGCGGCCTGCGCGCCTTGCACATTGGCGTCGGCAACAGATTTTTCCTGTGGCCGTGTCCCTGCCAATGCCTTCAGATACTGCTGACGGGCGGCTTCGGTCTGCGAGGCTGTAGCAGCGCGAGCGGCCACGGCTTCGTCACGGCGCTGGGCGGAAATCACGCCTTCGGCGAACAGGTTCTCCGCCCGCCGCGCAGTTTGGTCCGCCAAACGAGCCGTCGCCTGGGCGGCGCGCCAGATGGACTCGACCGACTGCACATCTTCGCGCCGAGCGCCTTCGCGGCTCATTGACTGAATGGCTTGGCTCGACTGAAGCAAGGCGCGGGCCTGAGCGTCCTTTGCTGCAACCTCCGGACTGCTCATCAAAGCCAACTCTTGACCGGCCTTCACCTGATCGCCCTCTGACGCGAGGAAGCGCTCCACGCGGCTGGGAACCTTGGTCGCAACGGTGAAGGTCTCCGCCTCGACCATCCCCTGAACCTGATCCTGGGAAGGACGGGCCGCAAGGAAGAGGCCAACGATGATGAAGGCGATCAGCAGAACGAGACCAACGCCCACAATCACAGGCAGAATGCGTCGCCGTGCAGACGTGCGACCGGCCGCGATGGTAGGCGTACTGTTTGTCGGGGCATCTGCAAAGGGAGGCGTCTCGCTCATGGCGCGCTGATCCGATCTTCGCGTTGCAGATAGTCGTTCAAAGTCAGATCGCTTCCCGACGCCGCTAGCAGGGCGGCCAGGCTGAGATCATATTCGTAAGCTGCTGCCGCGCGTTGCAAACGCGCGCCCCCCAGAAGATTGCGGGCGTCTACGACCGAGGCGGCCGTGGCCTCACCTTCACGGAATCCAACCTCCTGGACTCTAAGATTTTCGCTGGCGGCCTGCAGGCTGCTGTCCATGCTCAAAAACTGACGACGCGCCAATTCCGCCTGATTATAGGCTCGCGTGACCAGCAATCGGGCGTCGTCTCGGGCCTGTCGTTCCACCTCCGCAGCAGCCGAGGCGTGAGCGCGCGCTGCGCCCAGCATGCGTCGTCGATCCACCGTCGAAATCAGAGTGTAGCGCGCGCCGATCCCGACCGCCCAATCCGGCTCGGTCGGCAGAGCGTCGTCTGGATTCAGATTGTAGGTTCCAAATGCATAGACGGACGGCTTCATTCGTGACGCCGCAAGATCGGCGCCCGCCTCGGCCAGATCGCGCCCGGCTTGAGCCTGCGCAAGGCGAGCGTTCGCCTGGCTTGCCTGGTCAAGAAACACGCCGGCTGGACCGACTGGGTCGCGGTTTACGAATAGGGGCGTGGTGGGAACGACGGCGCCATTGGTGTCAACAACCCTGGCGAGGGACGCCACGGCGTTGTCGTGCTCCAGTTCGGCCCTGTTGACCTGCCGCTGCGCCGCATCGCGGGCGACTTCGACCTGAAGCGTCTGGGCGTGGCTGAGCACGCCTTGCGATTCCAGCAGTCGAGCGTTGCGCAAATGCAGATCGAAGCCGTCACGGGTCTCGCGTGCGATCTTCAGCGCTTCGGCGGCCAGCACCTGGCCAAAGTACGCCCGCGCCAGATTTACGTCCTCCAGACTGACCGCTTCCTGCTGCTTCGCCTGCGCCAGATCCACATTGGCCGACGCCGCTCGTCGTAAGGCTGGGATTGCGCCGCCGGTGTAGATCGGCTGAAGCGCCGTCACTGTGGGGCGAAACGTCGTGTCGTCGACCTGCAGTCGGACGTCTTGCGGCAAGGCGGCGAAAATTTCGGGAAGCGCCGCTTCCAGCCGCTGACCGACACTCTGCAACACGTCACCCGGCACACCGGGCAAGTCCGCGATGAGCCCAGGAATGGCGGCGCCGAGCTCGGCCTGCGCGCGGTCCAGCGTGTCACCCAGCGAGAGATCGAATGTTTTGCGATAACGGATCAACTGAGCATCGAGCGCTACGGTCGGCCGATTCAGCCCGGCAGCCACATCCGCCTGGGCCCTCGCGGCCTGCATCCCATAGCCCGCAGCGCGACCGAGACTGGAATTGGAGCGCAAACGTTGTTGAGCAGCCGCAAAGGTCAGAGCGACTGTGGCGCCGCCTTGGGCCGCCTCTTGGGGCGCGGCCTGAACTTGGGAGACCGCCGCAAGAGCGTTCGGCGCTGATCCGGCCAGAATGCCGACAGCAACTGAACCTATCCAAGCTGCACGCATCGTTTCACCCCGCCTTCAGCAGAGAGAAACTATCCGAAGCTTATCCGCCTGGTCCAGAAGCTCCGCACCGCACGACAGTGAATGACGCTCCACTGTGTTTGCCGCCGTCCTGCATGCTCGTGCCCGTCCATCTCTATGGGCGAAGCTTTGCGCCAGCATCAAAATGCTGACTAGCGACTTAAGCGTCGGCCGCCGGAAAGACGGCAACCTTCCTCCGGACGTGTCGTTGTCAGAGCCTCCCTCTTCGGCCGCAACCGCGATCGTCATTCCGCAATCGAAATCAGAAGGATCGCCATGCCGGTCATCGTCGTCACAGGCGCCAGCGCCGGCATCGGTCTCGCGATTGCCGAGCGGTTCGCCCGAGCCGGATGGCAGGTCGTGGTGATCGCCAGACAGGCTGAACGGCTTTCCAACGCCGTCGAACAGCTGAAGCGTTCGGGAGACCGAGTGATCGGCATGGCGGGCGATGTGTCCGATCCGGCCTTCGTCGAGCAGGCGGGACGCGATGTCGTGGACGCTTTCGGCGGCATCGATGTCTGGGTCAACAACGCCATGTCAACGGTCATCGGGCGCGATGAAGATCTGACCGACGCCGATTACCGCCGCGTCGTCGAGACGACCTATCTGTCTCAGGTCTACGGAACGCGCGCGGCGCTTCGGGTCATGCGACCGGCGGACAAAGGGGCGGTGATCCAGATTTCCTCGGGATTGGCGCTGCGCCCTGCCCCCCTGCAGGCCGCCTACTGCGGCGCCAAGGCGGCCGTCGACGGGTTCACCGAGGCCATTCGGGCCGAACTGATCGTCGCAGCCTCCAACGTCACCCTGACCACCGTCTATCTGCCGGCCGTCAACACGCCCCAGCCTTTGTGGTCGCGCAACCGGACAGACCGGGCGCAGGTCATTCCAGATCCTCTGTTCGATCCCCGCCTGTGTGCAGACGCCGTCTGGTCGGCCGTGCAGCGGCCCAGCCGCAAGGTCTTCGTGGGTCGCACGACATGGCTGATGGCGCTGGCGCAACAGTTCACGCCAGCGCTGGCGGATCGCCAGGCCGCCAAGATGATCACAGCGCAGCAGGGCGACCCGCAACTGCCGCGTCTCGGCAATCTCGATCAACCCGAAGACGGTCCGGCGGCGATCGACGGCCCGGACACCGAACGGGTGATCAGACCGTTGATCGGTTTCGTGTCCAGCCGCCAGATCGCGGCGCTCAAGGTCGCGGCGGTCGGCGGCCTTGCCAGCCTTGCCGTAACGGCTGGCTTTGCGATCGGATCGTCCAAACGATGACCGAGACGACCTTTACGCCCCATCCGGCGCGCTCGTCGCAAGCGCTCCGTCCCGACGGATACGTCGCCCTCGAAGACTATGGCGTTCTGGGCGAGGGCCGGACGGTGGCTCTGTCGGCTTTGGATGGCGGCATTGACTGGTGGTGCGTGCCGGCGATCGACGCGCCGCCCCTTTTCGACCGACTGCTGGATCCGGCAGGCGGCCGGTTTTCGATCACGCCGACCGAGGCCTTCACGGCGACCCGCCGCTATCGCCCCGACAGCAATGTGCTGGAGACGGAGTTCACCACCGCCAGCGGACGCGCGCGCCTGACCGAGAGCCTGAACAGCGGCACGGCCGGTCGTTTGCCCTGGTGTGAACTGGCCCGCCGTATCGATGGCCTCGAGGGCGAAGTGACCTTCACCCTGGACATGCGTCCGGGGCGTCGGGGCGACACGGCCAATCCGTATCATTCGAAGATCGGCGAACACACGGTCTTCCATGTCGAGCGGGTGCTCGGCCTGTTCGTCCACGATCCGCGCATCTCATGCGAATGGTCCGACGAGGGCATTGTCGGAACCATCGTTGTCGGCGCAGGCGAGCGGCGCACGGTGGCCATCGTCGCCGGGCGGGACGAGCCGCTGGTCGTACCCTCCATCGAAGAGATCGACGCCCGCATCGACCTGTCGGATCAGGAATGGCGGGACTGGGCGGCGCGCTTGAACTGCCCCGGCCTGTATCGCGACGACTTCATCCGCAGCGCCCTGGCGTTGAAGTTGCTGCTGTACTCGCCGTCGGGCGCCATCGCCGCGGCCGCCACGACGTCCCTGCCCGAGCGACTGGGCGGCGACAAGAACTGGGACTATCGCTACGCCTGGCTGCGCGACGCCGGCTATACGATCGAGGCCTTCTTGGCGGCCGGCGCCCAGGCGGAGGCCAAGGCCGCTTTCAGTTGGCTGCTGATGCAGCTGAAGCGCCATGGCGCCAAGGTCTGCTACAGCCTCGACGGCGCACTCGTGCCGCCGGAAACGCACTGGGACATGCCGGGCTATAAAGGCTCGCGTCCGGTCGTCACGGGTAATCGCGCCGCCGACCAGGCCCAGCACGGCGTATTCGGCGACATCTTTGAGACCGCCTCGCGCTTCGTCGGCTGCGGCAACATCCTCGACAGCGCCAGCGCCCAGCAGTTGTCCGAACTGGCGGATCAGTGCGCCGACGCTTGGCGACAGCCGGACGCGGGCATGTGGGAGCTGGAGGATCAGCAGCACTACACCATGTCCAAGATCAGCTGCTGGCAGGCCCTGGCCCGTGCGGTCGAGCTGGCGGACGCGGGACAACTGCCGACGACGTGCCGGGATCGCTGGCGGCGGGAGCGCGACCGGATTTTCGACTGGGTCGAGGCGCATTGCTGGTCCGAAAACCTTCAGGCGTTCGTGATGTATCCGGGCAGCGACAAGCTGGACGCCGCCCTGGCCCTGGCCGTGCGGTTCCGGTTCGATGGCGAAGAGCGGCTGCGCGCAACCCTTGACGCGCTGGACCGCCATCTCGGCGCCGGCGTCTTCCACTATCGCTATTCCGGCATGCAGGCCGAGGAAGGCTGCTTCATCGCCTGCTCCTTCTGGATCGCCGAAGCCTGGGCGACGCTAGGCGAACCGGACAAGGCGCGCGCCCGCATTGACAGCCTGCGCGAAGCTCTCAGCGGCCGCTGGGGCATGCTGACCGAGATGATCGACCCGGACACCGGTGCCTACCTCGGCAACATGCCGCAGGGGCTCAGCCACCTCGCGCATCTGACCGCCCTGACCGCCGTCGGCAAGGCGCAGACCTCTTCCCCCCAGCCCGAAACGGAGACGTTCCATGACTGATCGACTGACCCTTCAGGATCCGCGCGAGCAATATCCAAAGCCGCCGTTCCCGCGCCAACCGCAGCCCGTGCCCGGCGAAGCGCGCGAGATGGACCCCAAGCCCGATCATGGCGAGGACAGCTATCAGGGTTCCGGCAAGCTTAAAGGACGCAAGGCCCTGATCACCGGCGCAGACAGCGGCATCGGCCGGGCGGCCGCCATCGCCTATGCTCGGGAAGGCGCCGATGTGGCCCTCTCCTATCTGCCGTCCGAGCGCAAGGACGCCGCCGAAGTCATCGCCCTGATCGAGGCTGAGGGCCGCAAGGCCATCGACCTTCCCGGCGACATCACCGATGAAAACTGGTGCCGGCAGATGGTTGAACAGGCCGTGTCGGAGCTGGGCGGACTGGACATCCTGGTCATTAACGCCGGCCGCCAACAGTATCGCGAGGACATCTCTCAGGTGACGTCGGAAGACTTCGACAAGACCTTGAAAACCAACCTCTATGCCATGCACTGGATCGCCCAGGCGGCCGTCCCGCATCTGCCGGCTGGCGCCTCGGTCATCACCACCGCCTCGATCCAGGCCTATGAGCCTTCCGCCATCCTGCTGGACTACGCCACCACCAAGGCCGGGATCGTCGCCTATACGAAGGCCCTGTCCAAGCAGCTGATCGAAAAGGGCATACGCGCCAATGTCGTGGCGCCCGGCCCCTTCTGGACGCCGCTGCAGTCGTCTGGCGGACAGCCGCAGGAAGCCGTGATGAAGTTCGGCGAGCAGGTGCCGCTGGGTCGTCCGGGACAGCCCGTCGAGATCGCCCCGGTCTATGTGCTGCTGGCCTCTCAAGAAGGCAGCTACATCACGGGCGAAGTCTTCGGCGTCACCGGCGGCATGGGCGTCGCCTGACAAGACAAAACCGGCGGCGGGATCATCCCGCCGCCGGTCTCTCTCGTTCTGCCGGGCGACTAGCCGGCGATGGTGGCGACGGAGCCGGAATCCACCCGGATGCCCGCGCCGTTGATGAAGCTGGCGCGATCCGAACACAGGAAGGCGACGGCCGCTGCGACCTCCTCCGGCTTGCCCCTGCGATCCAACGTCATGCCGGGCCGCTCTTCCTTCAGGAAGCTCTTGATCGCCTCCTCGAAGGTTTCGCCGCGTTCCTCGGCACGCTTCTTCATCATGGCGTCGGTCATCGGGGTGGCAATGAAGGCGGGCGAGACCGTGTTCACCAGCACATTGTCGCAGCCGTAGGCCTTGGACAGACCCTTCGCCAGGCTGAGAATGCCGGCCTTCGAGGCGCAATAGGCCAGTTCATCGACGTAGGGCTGCACCGCATCTTCCGAAGCGAACAGGACGATGCGGCCCCAGCCCGAACGCCGCATGGCCGGAATGGCCTGGCGGCACATCCGCACCGCGCCCATCAGATTGATGTCGAGCGTCTCCAGCCAACCGGCGTCATCGACATCCAGGAAATCGCCGGTCGCGCCGGTCACGCCCGCTGCGTTCACATAGATATCCGGATCGCCCATGCGGTCTCGGACCTCCGCCCACAGGCGTTCGACATCGTCGGCCTTGGTCACGTCGCCGGTCACGCCGATGCATTCGCCCAAGGCGGAAAGCTCCTGGACGGCTTCATCCAGCGTGCCGTCAGGCTTGTCGGTCAAGGCGACCCTTACGCCGGATTCCAGCAGCAGCCGCGCCGTCTCCTTGCCCATGCCGGAATCGGCGCCGGAAATGAGGGCGATCCGCCCCTTGATCCCAAGGTCCATCACAAATCTCCTGTTCGTTGACGTTTGAGGAAGCGATCGGCCGTGCGCAGGGCGACGGCCATGAGGGTCAAGGCCGGGTTGGCCGAAAGCGCGCTGGGGAAAACGGAGTTGTCGCAAACGTACAGATTGTCGATCTCGACGCTGCACCCGTCGGCGTTGACGACCGCCCCGTCCGATTTGTCCCCCATCCGGCAGCCGCCGATGGTGTGCGCCGACCGGGCCACCGCGAAGATGTCCTCGGCGCCGGCGGCGGTCCAAATCTCGGTCATCACGCGCCGGGCATGGGCGTCTAGACGCCGCTCGTTTTCGCCATAGCTGAAGTCGATCCGCGCCTTGCGCAGCCCGACGCCGTCGACCTCATCGGAGAGGGTTAAGCGGTTGTCGTCGTCCGGCAGACACTCTCCATTGATGCCGATCCCGGCGAGCCGGCGATAGTTGCGCAGCGTATCGACCAGCGGCGCGCCCCAGAGGCCCGCGCCGCGCGCGAACCCACCCGCCAGGGTGACCGGCATGACGCCAAGGCTTTGGATCAAATAGCCGCCGGCGAAGTTCGCGTCCGACGGACGCACCATTTCTTCGCTGATCAGGGAAGACGGATAACCGCGGTTCATCGACATGTCGGCGTCGAAACGGCCCCAGACCTGAGTCGCCACATGGGTCATGAAGTTGCAGCCGACCTCGCCGCCGGCGTTGCCTAATCCCCAATTCAGCAGCAGCCTCGGCGTCTCGACACCGCCCGCACAAAGGAACAGCGCTCGACAGTTCAGCCGATGATCCTGCCCGTCGCGGCGATAGATCATGGACTTGATCCGTCCACCGGCGTCACGTTCCACGCCTATCGCCCGCGCGTTGGCGATGATCGTGGCGCCGTTGGCTGCGGCCATCGGCAGAAAGCTGTTGTCCGCGCCGCCCTTGGCGCCGGTTCTGCATCCCTGGTGGCAGGCGCCGCAGTTGACGCAGGCCATGCGGTAGGGCGTCGTCCCCGCCTCGCGATCGCGGGACAGCACGGCCGCCGGCGCATCCGTAACGGTCAGCCCGACGGCCGTCGCGCCACGGGCCATTGCATCCGCCGGGGCGTTGCGCGGGACAGGCGGATAGGCGAACTGTCGCCCGCCCCACGGATAGTCGGCCGGGCCTGAGACCCCGATCACCGTCTCTACGGTCTCGACATAGGATTTCAGTTCGTCCCAGCCGAACGGCCAGTCCCGCCCGCGTCCCGTCTCCGAGGCCAGCGTCAGATCACGGGGATCGGGTCGTGGGCAGAAGGCGCCCCAGTGCAGGAGCGAGCCGCCGACGCCCTGGCCGGAGTTGTTGGCCCCAAAGGCGGTCGGGTCGCGCCCTCCGCTCAGGCGCTCCTCCATCCAATAGAGATCGGCCGTCGTTTCGTCGGGCGTATGCTCCGCCGGATCGAAAGCCCGCCCTGCCTCCAACACCGTGACCGACAGCCCAGCATTCGCCAACCTGGCCGCGATCGGAGCCCCGCCGGCCCCGCTGCCGATGATGACGACATCGGTTTCGCCGGCCGTCCTTGCAGGCGCGCTCAACCCACGCCCTCCATCGGCAGACGCCAAGGTTCGATGTGGTCCGCCGCCGTCTGATCGTAGCCCTGGAACCGGCCTTCGCCGCCCGTGGCGAAACCGTCGTAACCGATCTGGGCCCAGGTGGCCGGCAGCGACATCCACAGGCGCGCGGCCTCGGACACGACGTCCTCGAACCACAGCCTCATGGCGTCCGCCGAAAGCCGGCCCGGTTCGGGCCATTCGCCCTGTGAGATGGTGCGCAGGATGTCGTCCTGGCGCTCAGGCGTCAGAGTTGCGAACTCCGGCGCCATGGCGGCGATCTCATCCAGCCCGCGTCGCCAGGCCTCGGCGTCCGAGGGAAGATCGGCGAACCGCCACCCGTCGCCCTGTCCGCTGGCGAGCCCCACATCCAGACGCCGCGTCAGATCATCCGGATCGCCTGCATCAGACAGAATGCGCGCGATCATCGCCGACAGGACGGCGCGCTGGGACGGGTTCAGGACGCCGCCCTCGGCTTGGGCGGGACCGAAGTGACGATCCAGCATTGCGCGTCGCGTGCGATCCGACACGTGATCGGACGCCATCAACCGCACGAAGGCTGGAGGCAGCGCGGATGAACCGACTTTCTCGACGAACTCCAGAACCAGGCCCGCAAGACGCTCCGGCTGTTCCTGAGGGATCAGGTGCGCCGCATCCGGCACGACCACCACGTCAGACGCGCGATAGTGGGGGGCGTTGACACGCCGCTGCGCCGCGTCGTCCAAATCGCCATCCTCTGCGCCGGCGATGATGAGGGCAGGGAAAGGCAGGACGCCGACTTGATCGGACCAGTCCTCGCGCGATCCTTCGGCCAACCATCCCCGCCAGGCTTGGGGGCTGGTTCGGGTGAAATCGGCCAGCGCGTGATCGAAGGCGGCTTGCGGCAGACCGGCGGCGGTATTGGCGTCGATGAACTGGCGCCCCCGATCCTCGATCCTGGTCGGATCGTCGAACCAAGTCAGCATATCCGCGCGCCTGTTCTCGTCCATCGGCTCCTGCGAGGGTGGCGATCCGGCGACCAGCACCACGCCCAGCAACCCGCTCAGGCCCGCCGCCCCGTCACGCGCCCGCGCGGCGATCAAGGTCGCAAACTTGCCGCCCATGCTATGGCCGACAAGGATCCAGCGCGGCAGATGGAGATCGGTCAGGCGGCGGCTCACGTCCTCGAGCACGGCTTGGACATCGCCATAGCCCTCCCCCGCCCTGTCCCCGAACCCTGTAAGATCGATTGCGACAGTCAGTACCTCATCGGAAAGCCGGTCGATCACCGCGTCCCAATCGTGGCGGCTCGAGCCCAGAGAATGAAGGAAGACGACAGTGAGGCGGGTGTCTGTGGGCATGCAGGGGCTTTTTAGAAAGCGGAGACGCGAGGCTCCGCCGTGATCGGTCGGCGGTCGTCGATCAGCGCGCCAGCGGCGCAATTGCTCCCAACAAAACAGAACCCGGCCGCCGAAACCGCTGAAACTCGCCCCGCCTCAGGCCGCCGCCAACTCGGTCAGAAGCTTTTCAATGAAGGCTGTGTCGTGCGGTTGGTCGTTGGCGGCGTCGACGATCATGCGATCCTCGGACCAGCGTCGATCATCGCGCAACGGAAAGGACGCTTCCATGCCGGGCCGACGCGCCGCCGCGATCCGCAACGCCGTCGCCTTCGGTCCCGACACGATTTCCGTGACGCCGGCATCACGGGCGAGCGCCGCAAGGCGACGGCCGGTGAACAGGTCCTCTGCGGGGTCTGGCAAAGAGCCGAACCGATCTTCGGCTTCGTCTCGCAGGGCGTCGACATCTTCCGCCGTCGTGGCGCGCGCCAACCGAGCATACAGATTGATGCGCACGGTTTCGTCGGGGATGTAGTCCGCCGGAAGATGCCCTGTCACGCCGACGTTCAGACTGGGAGAGGCTTGGTCGGGAT
Source organism: Brevundimonas vesicularis (assembly GCF_032067225.1). Classification (GTDB taxonomy): domain Bacteria; phylum Pseudomonadota; class Alphaproteobacteria; order Caulobacterales; family Caulobacteraceae; genus Brevundimonas; species Brevundimonas vesicularis_F. Next base: position 73,687 of record NZ_DAMBJX010000007.1, read on the forward strand.
CGGGATCGCCTTTTGCAGCCGCGAGCGCCCGAGCCAGGACGGCCTGGTAAAGGGCCGAGCCGATCAGCCTGACATGTCCGGCCTGTTCCTCGCCCACCAGATCGCCGCCGCCGCGCAGGTCCAGATCGCGCCCGCTGATCGCGAAGCCCGCCCCCAGTCGGTCCAGAGCCTCCAATGTCTGAAGACGGGCCTCCGTCGCCGACGCCATGGGCGCTTCGGGATCGGAAAGCAGATAGGTGAAGCCCTGTCGCCGCCCCCGGCCGACACGCCCGCGCAGCTGATGCAACTGCGCTAGGCCAAACCGGTCCGGCCGCCAAATCAACATCGTATTGGCGCGCGGTACATCCAGGCCAGTCTCGATGATATTTGTGGCCAGAAGCACGTCCCCCTCGCCGTCGGAGAACCGGCTCATAACCTCGTCGATCGCGGACGGGGACATGTCACCGTGCGCCGAAACCACCGACAGCTCGGGCGTCAAGGTCTTCAAGCGTTCCGCCAAAGGTTCCATATCCTCGATCCGCGGCACGACCACGAAACTCTGCCCTCCCCGCGCCTTCTCGCGCATCAGCGACAAGCGAACCGCCCCGGCGTCGAACGGGCTCATGAAGGTTCGGATTGGCCGACGTCGCGCAGGCGGACTGGCGATCAGGCTGACGTCCTGAATGCCGACCATGGCGCTTTGAAGAGTCCTCGGGATCGGGGTGGCCGACATCGACAACAGATGCGGCGCCTTCTCTGCCAAGGCAGATTTCATCTGCGCGCCGAAGCGGTGTTCCTCATCGATGATGACAAGCCCAAGACTGGAAAACGCTAACCCTTTCGACGCCAGCGCCTGCGTGCCCACCACGACGCGCATGGAGCCGTCCGCCAGCCCTGCCTTGACCGCCCGCGCCTCCGCGCTGTCTGCCGCGCGCGACAGGTGGCCGATTTGAATGTCCGTGTCCTTGAACCGTCTCTTGAAGACCTCGAAATGCTGACGCGCCAGGACGGTGGTCGGGGCGACGACGATGACCTGTTTGCCGGCAAGGGCCACGGCCGCCGCAGCGCGCAGGGCGACCTCGGTCTTGCCGAAACCGACATCACCGCAGACGAGCCGGTTCATGGGCTTGCCGGATCCCAGGTCCGACAGGACCGCCTCGATGGCGCTCGCCTGATCGGCCGTTTCGGGGAAGGCGAACCCGGCGGCGAACCGGGCCAGCGCCTGACGCGGCGCTGTGATCGGTTCGGTCCTCAGCGCTGCACGCGCTTCGGCCCGGGCGGACAGGGCCGCTGCGGCCTCGTCGATCTGCGCGCTGACCTTGGCGCGTCGCTTCAGCCATCCCTGGGTATTCAGCCGATCCAGCGACACCCCGTCCGGCTCCGAGCCATAACGCCAGATTTTGCCGAACTCCTCGATCGGCGCGAGGATGGTGCCTCCGCCGTGATATTCGATGCGCAGAACGTCGCGCTCGACACCATCGGCAGCGACCCGCTCCAACGCCTTCAGGACGCCCAGACCGTGGTCTTCATGGATGACCACATCGTCCAACCGCAGTTCGGTCTCTCCGAACGCATCGTTCGTGTCGCCGGATCCTCGCGCGATCCGGCCGCCGAAAATGTCCGAGGGCGTCAGGACGACTAGACCGGCGGCCGACTGTCGGAAGCCTGTGTCCAGATCGGCGGTTACGACGGCGATCTGCCCGGGCTGCAGAGGCGCAATCGCGGTCCAGCGCTCCAGCACCACGGGCGTATCGATATCGTGGCGACGCAGCAGGCGTAGGATGATCCTGTGCTCATGAGGCAATCCTGTCAGGACGATGCGGTCGCCCGCCTCGCGCCGCTCAGCAATGAACTGTTTCAGGGCCCGCCCCGGCGACTTCTCCAATGCGAAGGCCGGGGTCGGCGCCCAGCCCTCGACGCTCAGGGGTTTGGCGCCTTTCAACGCCTGCCGAACGTCCTTTTCCGTCAAATAGAGGCTGTCGGGTTTCGCAGGACGCGCGCCCTCGCTGAACCGCAGGCGCGTGTCATAGGCTTCGGCCACATGCGCGCGAATGCGTTCGAACCGATCCTCGACGCCCACGTCGGTCAGGATCATCGGCTTGACGAGGAAATCAAACAGGGTCGTGGAGGTCTCAGCATCGATCGACGGGCCCGTGTCCTGACGATCAGCCTCGTCATCCTCGGGCGACCGGTCGCTCCATTCAGCTGCCGGGGTCAGACAGATCGTCTCGATCTCGGCGCCCCGGCGCTGCGATACGGGATCGAAGGCGTGGATCTCGATGATCCGGTCCGCCTCGTCCAAAGCGATGCGATAAGGCGTTGCGGACGCCGGCGGGAAGACGTCGACCACCGCGCCGAGCAGAGCGTACTCGCCAGGTTCGTCGACCCGCTCATCCGCCGCATAGCCCGTATCCGTCAGAAACGATTCCAGGAC